>JBILGL010000089.1:0-10701 GCA_044351075.1 Isosphaeraceae bacterium
GAGAAAAGGCCACTGATCACTAAGGCCTGATCGCGAATCATCTCGGCTTCGAGTCTTGCTCTGGGGTAATACGATAGAAGTTCATTCCTGGGATCGATTTGTGCAAGCCGATCTCGATCAGAGGGCACGGATGATTGTCGATAGGTGGAAGTGTTGACAATCGTCTCAACCAGCCATCGAATATCCCAATTGTGATTCATGAAATTGGTTGAGAGGTAGTCAAGAAGCTCGGGATGCGACGGTTGACGGCCCTGTGTGCCAAAATCCTCTTCGGTTTCGACCAGACCCCGGCCGAAGATAATTGCCCAGACACGATTGACAGCCACTCGTGCTGTCATTGGATTTTTTTTGTCGGTCATCCAGCGGGCCAGATCGAGCCGATTGAGCTTCTTGCCACTGGATGAATTAAGCTTGTGAAAACTACCCGGTACACCTGGCTGCACCTCGACACCTGGCTGATTGTAATTGGCAAGTGTCAAGACATGTGTCTTACGCTGTTTTTCAGGCCCAAGCTCGCGTAGAACTGGTGTGCGAATGATTTGTGAACGAAGCTTAGACAGATCAGCTTCTAGCTTGTCCCGCTGTTTTTTTGACTCTTTGTTCTGAGATGCAATATTACGCCAGTAATACTCTTCGATTTTCGCCTGATCTTCTGGCGTTCGGCAGCAGTCACAGCCTAAAGCAAGATCACGAATCGCCACTGGCAAAGCCGTTGGTGGTTCAGGTTCGGTGGAAACGAAAATATTATAACGCCCCAGCGTGTGCTGCTCGCCCCAGTTCTGAGCGATTTTCAGCCTCAGCTCGCCCTTCGGCAAGGCGGCAGCCACTCGAAACATGGCCTCCTGAGTTCGGCCTTTCATGCCACCCACCGCCCAGCCTTCATTCTTGCCTTTGGCCTGTTCGGAAATCGCCTTGCCAACCTCAAAACCAGGCTGATCGTGGCTCGAGGATGCGGAAGCAAAACTTACGGGCATCGGACCGGCAAATGCCAGTTCCTGGCTTGTTTTGGGGGCCTCTTTGATCACCGTTTTGTGAATTATCCTGCGATTGGAGTCGAGAAGGCTCACAACAGCACCGTTCAGACGATTTTGGAGTTTGTTGTCCGTCCGGTTCCAGATTTTTACGCGGTTAACCCGCCCCGACTGTTCCTTCAGATCGAGTTCCCACCAGGGATCTTTGGATACGGATGTATGCGTTACCGATTTACTGGCATTAAAATCGCCATTGGTGTTGCCGTCGATTGCCAGGTGGGCTGAGCCTTCAAAATCGGTCGAAGACTGTGAGGCAGACCCTTTGCGGGCAATATTTTCAGCCACGCGGAAAACTTCTACTTCAGCCAGTGATACCATTTTCTCCTTACCGGGTAGTTCAATTCGAACATATCGGACCTGATCAAGCCCTGTCTTGCCTTCGTCGATGGTACCGGTCAGAGAACTGATCACAAAATTGCCGTGAGCCGCCAGCCCCGGGCCCGTAATTTCTGTCTCATTTGCTAGAGCTTCAAGTCGCACGGCTGTAACGCCGGCGGGTACTTGAATGGTGAGTGTGTCGGTAGCCCGGGCCGCCTTGCCGCCGGCAAAGACTTCGCCGGGGCCGCCCGTTTCCAGCGTGCGCTCGGCTGTTGTTTCTGCCTTCACAATCCGCGCAGGGCTCCAGGCCGTGTTGCGTTTGATCGTCGCTGTCCAGGCTTCCAGCTCCTTGCGAAATGCCTCGTTTTTAGGCACGGGCAGACTGGCAAGGGTCTGAATTTGCTTTTCGAGAGCAGCGATTTGAAGCGATTGTTCGGTCGTCGGCGTGGCCAGTCGAGGCTCGTCGTTCGGGTTGTCGTTATCTTCAGTCTGGTTGAAAATAGCGAAAAGTGAGTAGTATTCCTTCTGGCTGATCGGATCAAACTTGTGTGTGTGGCACTTGGCACAGCCAAATGTCAAGCCCATGAAGACCTGTCCGGTTGTGTCTACCCGATCTTTGATCGCTGCCACTCGGAATTCTTCATCATCCGTACCGCCTTCATCGTTTGACATCGTATTACGATGAAACGATGTTGCCAGAATCTGCTCTGTTTTGGCGTCTGGTAAGAGGTCGCCGGCCACCTGCTCAGTCAGGAACTGGTCGTAAGGCTTGTTTTTATTGAATGAATCGATGACCCAGTCGCGGTATCGCCACATATATTCCCGCAATGGGTCAGAGCCATAGCCTTTACTGTCAGCATAGCGGGCCAGATCAAGCCAGACACGGGCCAGTCGCTCACCGTGATGGGGCGAGGCCAGCAATTTTTTAACCAGCTTTGCTGTCGCATCCGGCGTATTGTCTGCAAGAAATGAGTCCACATCGGCTGGCGAAGGCGGCAGACCGGTCAGATCAAGAGAAAGCCGTCGGATTAAAGTCGCTTTGTCCGCAGGTTTGGCTGGTTTCAGGCCCGCCTGATCAAGTCGCTTGAGAATAAACCGGTCGATTGGAGAAATGGCCCAGACATTATTCGATGATTCAGGCGGATTTGGATTAGCGATCGGCAGAAATGCCCAGTGCTCCGCATAATCAGCCCCTTGGGCAATCCACTGCCTAAGCTTCTCGACTTCATCTTTTTTCAGAGGCGGGCCAGATTTCGGCGGCGGCATGACTTCGTCGGCTTCGGTGCTCGTAACGCGGGCAATCAGCTCGCTTTCGTCGGCCATGCCTGGCTTTATTACATGATAATTGTCGCGGGCTCGAACCGCATCGGCCCTTTGGTCGAGCCGAAGTTCACCCTTGCGTGCCTCTTCATCAATACCATGGCAATTCAGGCAGCGGGCAGAGAGAATCGGGCGAATGTCTCGATTGAAATCAAGCTTCGTGCCAGGTTCCGCGGCGGAAAGCCCCGGAACCATCATCATAGCAGTAAAAAATGCCCTGGTAAGAGACTTCATGATCTTCTTCTCCCCAAAGGATGGAGGCGTCTTGATCAGGCCAAAAGCTCCCTGACAACCTTCGATGGCTCGACACCTGTCAATCGCTGGTCAAGCCCCTGGAAAGGGAAAATGAAGCGACGATGGTCGATGCCAAGGCAGTGCAGGACTGTTGCATTCAAGTCGTTCAGGTTGACCGGATCTTTCACAATATTGTAGCTGAAATCGTCGGTTTCCCCGTGCACCACGCCACCCTTGGCACCACCGCCGGCAATCCACATGCAGAAGTTACGTGGATGGTGGTCGCGGCCATAATTTTCGTTGCTCAGCGCACCCTGCGAATAGACCGTTCGGCCGAATTCGCCACCGCAGACGACAAGTGTATCATCCAGCAGACCCCTGCGCTCAAGATCCTGAAGCAGAGCTCCCGTCGGTTGATCAACGTCGCGACACTGAAGGCCAATCTCCGAAGGCAGATTATTATGCTGATCCCAGCCGCGATGCAAAATTTGCACAACCCTGACATTACGCTCAGCCAGCCGGCGTGCGAGCAGGCAGCTTGCCGCGTAAGAGCCTGGCTTGTGTACATCCGGGCCGTAAAGGTCAAGCGTCTCTTTCGATTCGTTTGAGAAATCGGTCAGTTCGGGCACGCTCGACTGCATCCGAAATGCCATTTCATACTGGGCAATGCGGGTGAGCGTGTCCGGATCGGCATAGCGCTCATAATTCGCCTGGTTGAGCTGATTGAGCTTGTCCAGCATCCGGCGGCGATCGTCGCGATTCACACCGTCCGGATTTTGAATATATAGAACCGGATCACCCTGGCCACGAAGTGCCACACCCGTGTATTTACCGGGCAAAAAGCCAGAAGACCACATGCGGGTGAAAAGGGCCTGTGCATTCGCCTTCGACGACCAATAGGGCGTTAGCACTACAAACGCTGGTAGATCCTGATTTTCAGAACCAAGCCCATAGGCCAGCCACGAGCCAAGGCTCGCCTTGCCCGGTATTTCCGAACCGGTCATGACAAATGTACAAGCCGGGTCGTGATTGATCGCATTGGTGAAGATGGAACGCACCAGGGATATTTTGTCAACATGCTTGCCGATGTTTGGCAGCAGTTCACTCACCCAAGTGCCACTCTTGCCCATCTGGGTGTATTTGAATTTCGACGGAGCCACCGGGAACTTAGCCTGGCCGGATGTCATCGTCGTCAATCGCTGGCCGTTTCTCACAGACTCCGGCAGTTCAACGCCAAAGTGTTTTTTGAGATCAGGCTTGTAATCCCAGGTATCTAGCTGCGAGGGCGCGCCATTCCAATGCAGGTAGATAACCCGCTTCGCCTTGGGCGAAAAGTGCGGCAAATCCGGCAGCGAAGGGTGCACGGCCGAACCATAGTTTTTGGCTTCGTCGGCTGCTTTCAGGCCGTGCGAAACGCCCAAAAGCCCGGCCAGCGCAATGGAGCCCGCTGAAAGACCAGCCCCGGCAAAAAGCTGCCGACGCGTCATGTGGGTCAGCAGTTCACGTGTGGCATTATCGTAAGTCTTGTCGCTCATGATCGTTCTCGCTTTTCTCCGGTCAGTTTTTCATGACGACTTCGTCGAGATTCAGAAGCAAATTGCCCAATAGCCCGTAAGCGGCCAGCTCGGCCGGGTCAATCGCTGGATCTGGCTTGGATTCGCCAAAACTGATCGCTTTTTTGGCCGATTCCACATCCGCTCGATATCGCTTGAGCTCCTGATCCAGAAGCTCTGTCAAAGCAGATTTCTCTTTTTCTGAGGGGTGGCGTGCAGCAACCATGCGGAACGCCCAGTCGATCCGCTCCTGTGGCGTTTTACCACCTTCCTTAATGATCCGCTGGCCAAAATTACGTGCTGCTTCAAAATGTTGAACATCATTGAGGAGCACCAGGGCCTGCAGCGGCGTATTTGAGCGCTCGCGACGGACACAGAAACTCTCGCGGCTGGGGGCGTCAAAGGTGGACATTGCCGGGTGCGGCGCAGTCCGTTTCCAGAAGGTATAAAGGCTGCGGCGATAGAGATCGGCCCCGGAATCCTGCTTGTATTCACGGGTGTTAGAGCCGACGAAGCCAACCGGTTCCCAGATATTGATCGGCTGATATGGCTTAACGCCCTTGCCGCCAAATTTCCGGTTCAATAAACCTGAAACGGCCAGAGCCTGATCACGCAGCACCTCGGCGTCCAGTCGAAGTCTCGGTGCATGGGCCATCAGCCGATTTTCTGGATCAACCGCCAGTTTCTTTGCATCCGCCCGGGCGTCCTGCGTGTAGGCTGCAGATGTCACCATCATTCGAACGAGTCGTTTGACATTCCAGCCATTTTCTTGGAAATCAACTGCCAACCAGTCAAGAAGCGGCTGATTTATCGGCGGTTCGCCCTGCGAGCCGAAATCGGCCGATGTCTTCACAAATCCGTTTCCAAAGAATTGCTGCCAGAAACGGTTCACAGTGACCCGGGCCATCAGCGGATGCTCAGGCGATGTCAACCAGTTGGCCAGATCAAGTCGAGTGGCTCGGCCGCCGGGGTTTGATTTTTTTAATGGCGGCAGGAATGACGGTGTGTTTGATTCCACCTTGTCGCGTGCCTGTGTGTATTGTCCGCGGAAAAGAACATGAGCCTGTCGCGGCTGGTCAAGATCGCGGCTGACAAACGTAAGTGGAACAGTCGCCTCAACTTTAGCTTTCTCCCCCTGAGCTTTTTTCATCACATCCCGAATCGGACCAAACGCGGCGTTGCCACCCGTCCAGATATTCATGATGTAGTAGTCTTCCAGCCGACGATTATCAGCAATTGTTCGGTCTTTAACAGGCTTTCTAAGGGCGGGCTGAATGTCGGCCGGGAAGCTGGGGATGGTTCGTGGCGTCTGGCTGCGGGCCCATGCGGCAAACGATTCAGCCGGATCCTTCGCCGGATTCATCTCGCCTTGCACCACCAGCTTATCCCAACCAACCGTTCCGCCTGCCTGAGTAAACGCAAACCCGATAATCTTCTGATCGGGCTTCACCTGAAAGCCGGCCAGATTGTACTTCAGCGTCGTCCACTCGCCGGGCTTTGGCAGATCGCCCGCTCGCACACGCTCGGGCGTGCCCACCAAACCATAAGGAATGGCGTTGACGTCGCCCCATACTGCACGTAAAGCCCACTGTCCATTGACGTTAAATTGCACCATGATCGCCTTGGGCGGGTTTTTCTCATCCAGCTTCACGGCGACCGTAAAATCGCCCTGACGAGGCAACTCTACTGGCTTTTTCAGCTCGGTAAAGTAATCCTGGGCTACGCCGGCGTCTGTTCGTTCCAGATATGCCTTGCCTGCAAATGCCTTGCCTTCCACAATATTCAGCGGGGCTGTGTTGTCATTTTTACCCGCCTTTGAGCCTTCAGGCACGACATCATCAAAGAGCACCGAATCCACCTTCACCACTGGCGGTGCCGGCTGAAGCGTGGCCGGGTCGGCATATACTACAGTAAGAAGCTTGTCTCGCAGTTGTTTTTCGGTATCGCTAATCGTTTTATCAAGTGCGGCGAGCTGTTTTTTCTGTTCTTCGCTCGGCAGTTTCAGAATCGGTGGAGTATCCACCCGATTGCCGTCCATCGCCGGGTCGGCCAAGCTGTAGAAAAACGAATAGAGCGAGTAAAAATCCTTCTGGCTGATTGGGTCAAATTTATGGTCATGGCACACGGCACATCCGGCGGTCAGTCCCATGAAAACCGCCGACGTTGTTTCAGCACGATCCACTGCATAGCGTACGAGAAGCTCGGCGTCAATCGAACCGCCTTCGCTCGTTGTCACGTTACAGCGATTAAAGCCCGAAGCGACCTGCTGTTCAACCGTCGCGTTCGGTAATTGGTCGCCAGCCAGTTGCCATGTTGTGAATTTGTCAAACGGTAGGTTTTCATTAAATGCCTTGACCACCCAATCCCGATAGGGCCACATCGACCGTTCGTTATCGAGGTGAAGGCCATGTGTGTCGGCATAGCGGGCAGCATCTAGCCAAAAGCGTGCCATGTGCTCGCCGAAAGTGGCCGTATTGATCAATCGATCAACCAGTTTGTCATAGGCATTGGGTGATTTGTCGGCAAGAAAGCCATCCACCTCGGCCGGTGTGGGCGGAAGACCGGTCAGATCAAGCGTCAGTCGGCGAATCAGCGTCTCTTTATTTGCCGGGCCGTTCGGTGTCAGGCCTTTGGCGGTCATACCGCTTAAAAGGAACTGGTCGATCGCTCCTTTGGCCCAGCCAACCGTCGAAGAAGGCACTTCCGGCTTCACCGGAGCCACAAACGACCAGTGTTGCTGATATGGGGCCCCTTGCTCGATCCATTTTTTCACTAGAGCAATCTGTTCCGGCTTCAACTTTTTGTTCGTTTCCGGGGGCGGCATAACTTCATCCTTTTCGGTTGAAATCATGCGTTGATAAAGCTCGCTATTCGCAATGTCGCCTGGTTTGACGATCTCGCCACCGTGCGATTTGAGCATTCCGTCTTTTGTATCGAGCCGAAGTTTAGCTTTCCGTTGTTGCTCGTCCGGGCCGTGACAACTGAAGCAGTTATCCGAAAGAATCGGGCGGATGTCGCGATTAAAATCGATGCCTTTGGTCGGCTCGGCGGCACGAATTGTCTGAACGCCCAGCAGGAGCGTTGTCAAAATCAGGTTCGAGATAAATCTCGATAATGCGGAAGTTTTCATGCGATAGAACCTTGAGTCTTTCAATCCGGAGCTTGATCACCGGAGGCGGGAATAATGAATTATACCCACTAATCTGACGTATGCCTAGCCCACAGACGATCAACACGCTAATGTTCAAAAAACGGCTCGCGGCTTCAGTGCGGCTGAACCGAGCTGGCGATGATCCTTTCAATCAATTGCCCAAGCCTATTTCCGGCCGATTTTGCAATCTCAAGCACATCCTTATGGTCTATTTCTGCGGTCGGATCATCGCCAGTACCTGAAGCCGCATTCGTCACCATTGCAAATGCAAGCACGTCCATACCCGATGCCCGGGCAACGATCGCCTCAGGTACGGTTGACATCCCCACCACATCGGCCCCCAGACCACGCAGCATCCGCACTTCGGCCGGAGTTTCATAGCTCGGACCCGGCATGGCCGCATATATCGCCGACCTGAGTTGAAGCTGCATCGCTTCTGCTTCCTTCATCGCCAGGTCTCGCCAGGCAGTGCTATAGACCTGAGTCATATCGGGGAATCGCTTGCCCAGCCGGTCGTCGTGCCGGCCACGCAGAGGGTTAAAACCGAGCATATTGATATGATCAGACAGTACACATAAATCGCCGGATCCAAGACCTTTAGCGATGCCACCCGTGGCGGCCGTCAGGATCATCAATCTGGTGCCCAAGGTGGCGGCAACGCGTGTCGGCAGTGTGACGGTATCAAGATCATGGCCTTCATAATAATGAAAACGCCCTTGATAAATGATCGCATTGACGCCCGCAAAGTCGCCACACACAACCCGACCGGCATGCCCCTCAACCCCCGGTGGCTCAAAGCCTGGAATTTCGTCGTAAGTGATCTCAACTCGGTGATGTACAACCAGATCCGCCAGATGCCCCAAGCCCGAGCCGAGCACAATCGCCACATCCGGCCGGTGCCGGTAGTGGTGGCTGATCACTCCTGCGGCTGCCTGAATTCGGTCGTAAAGCAATTGATTACCCATGATAGCCTCATAAACGCCGATAAATGGTTAAATGATGAGGCCAACGATGCAGGCGGAAAGATAATTCGCCAGAGTGCCCGCGACCATTGCTTTAAACCCAAGCCGGGCAAGATCTTTACTACGTTCAGGTGCCAATGCCCCGATACCGCCGAGCTGGATACCGATGGAGCCGAGATTGGCAAACCCGCAAAGTGCGAATGAGGCGATGGCAAAAGATCGCGGATGGATCGTCGTTTTTAGTTTGCCAAGTCCTTCATAGGCGATCAGTTCATTAAGAATTGTGCGTGTGCCGAGCAGGCTGCCAACATCGACAGACTCGCTCCAAGGCACGCCCATGAGCCAGGCGACAGGCGAGAGCAGCACGCCGACGATCGATTGCAGCGAAACCGTCATGTTCGTGCCGGCGTATTCGTTAATGACGCTGCCCACAAGCCCAAGCAGCAAATTGGCTAGAGCGATCAGCGAGATAAACGAGACGAGCATCGCTGCGATATTCAGCGACAAACCCAACCCTTCGCGTGTGCCACGGCTGGCCGCGTCCAGAATATTGGCGTCGGGGTTATGGTCATCAACACGAATAAAACCAAGCGTTTCAGGCGATTCCGTCTCAGGGATCAGCAGTTTTGAAATTAAAATGGTGCCGGGTGCCGTCATGATCACCGCTGTCAGGATATGCTGAGGCTCAATTCCATAAGCAAAATAGGCCCCCATCATCCCTCCCGAAACGTGTGCCATTCCACTGGCCATAACAGCGAGAAGTTCTGACTGAGTCAACTTTGGCAGAAATGGCCGGATGGTTAGCGGGGCCTCTGTCTGCCCCAGAAATAGGCTTGCCGCTACGTTCAGACTTTCAGCCCCCGAAATGCCCATGAGCCGCTTCATCACCCATGCGATTTTCGCGACGACAGCCTGCATCACTCCCAGCTTGTATAGCACCGCAAAAAGAGAGGACATGAAGATCACCGTCGGCAAGACGCGAAACGCAAAAACAAAGCCTATCGGACCGCCGGGGTTAATGGCTTTCTCGCCAAAGACGAAGGCAGCGCCCGCTTCGCTGCAGGCCAGCACCTTTTCCACCACTTTGCCCAGCCAGTTAAGAAATGCGGCCCCTCGCGGGTCGGAAAGTACCAGAAAAGCCAAAAGCCACTGCAAACCAAGGCCCCATAGCACAACTTTACGCGAAATCGCCTGCCTGTTGCTGGAAAAGAAATAGCATCCGCCCAGAATCAATACGATTCCGAGCAGGCTTCTTAGCCTGTCCGTGATTGGCACAGCCGCCGCCGGCATTCTGCCTGCCGTTGCCGCAGCAATCGACTGACCTGCCTTATTGACTTCACCTCCCGGATCTTTCGCTGGATTCACCGGCGTCTGTGCGGCGTTTGACTCGCTCGCAACAACCGGTTTTGCCTCTTGCCCCAGCGTCTTCAGCGCACAAATCGGAAACAGACATAGCAGAAGTATTGCAATCGAACTGTTTTTTCGCACGTTCACCCGCATCTCCCGGCCTTTTTCAATTTCAGGCCCAAAAGTTGAATCAGCGGCATCTCCCGGATAGTGACGATCATATTTATCGCCCAGATTATGATTCCGGCAGACTTTCGGCAAGCATCGTAATTCGAAAAATATCCAAAGGTGGAGTCCTAGCCGGCTTTTTTCGCTGGTTTTGCCGCTGATTGTGTCGCCAGCGTCTCTTTCATGAATTTGATCATCAGCGGATAAGCCCCCTTGATCATCCCGCCATGATTATATCCCTCAAGTTCATAAAAAGTTGTCTTTTCATGCTTTACCAGCTTCATCATACGATTCATGTAAGCATTTTCCTCATATCTGCCCAGCATCTCAAGCTCGCGGTCGCCCGTGATTAAGAGCATTGGCGGGGCATCCTGATGCACATGGAAAAGCGGCGCATATTGGTCAATAACCGGCCTGGTGTCGGCAATTCCGGCCTCTTGCCGAATCGTGTAGTGCGTGATCATCTGCCCGCTCATTGGCAATAGCCCGGCAAGCTCATCAGGATCGATCCCGTAACGGGCCAGCCACTTTTTCTCGAGCCCGATCATGCTGGCCAGATAGGCTCCAGCGGAATGCCCACCAACAAATATTTTCTTTTTTGATCCACCGTATTTTTC
>JBILGL010000515.1:0-3558 GCA_044351075.1 Isosphaeraceae bacterium
ATTTCGCGACAGCTTTCGGAATTCCAACCGTTTCGATTTTCGGGCCAACGCACATCCAGTGGACGCTGACTCATCATCCGCAGGGACTGCATTTGCAGAAACAGGTTGATTGCGGCCCTTGCCAGAAAGGCGAATGCCCTGAAAAACATCACAAATGCATGGTGGAAATGTTGCCCGAAGATGTACTCCCTGCTTGTCTGAAATTGCTGGGCAGAGAGTCTCTGCTGCCCGATTTCAATTCCCGGCCGCCCCGGCTTCGACTCATTAACGCCTGAATCTTGATATGTCTGGCGATGAAAATCAATCAACATGGCTTGTAACAGGGACCAGTGGTTTTCTTGGTAGAAATCTCCTGGAGATTTTAAATAATGTAATTAATCATCGTGTCATTACTCTGGGCCGACAGGGCATGAGTGATGTAAACGATAAAATTGTTAAGGGTGATTTTTCAGAGTTGTTATTCTGGAATGAGACTATTGAAAAGTACAATCCAAATGTAATTTTAAATCTGGCCGGTGCGACACCGCCCGAATCTGACGAGAAATTATGGAATGCCAATTACAATTGGATTCCTTCGCTGGTTAAATCACTGGAGATGCAAGCAAAACCGATCAAATTGGTGCATGTTGGCTCAGCAGCCGAGCTGGGCGAAGTGCCTGTTTCGGCCTTGCCTGTGGCTGAATCTTATCCTGCTCATCCCGTTTCAGCCTACGGCAAAAGCAAATTTGCCGCGACAAATACCATATTAAATGCAAATCTAAAGGAGAGGCCCGTTGTGGCAAGGCTCTTTAATTTATGTGGTCCAGGGCAGGGCACTCGTCAGGCCTGGGGCCGCTATGCCGCTGAGCTTTACGCATCACGAAATGCAAATAAAATGACATTAAAGGCTTTTGGACTTTCCAGCCGACGTGATTTTATTGACATCAGAGACGCTGCTGCAGCTCTCATTGCACTTGCAAATAACCATGATTCCCAAGGCCTTTACCACGTCGGCCGCGGTTCCAGCCACTCCATTCGTGAAGGGCTGGATATCTTAATTCAATTGTCAAAGCTGAATGTCAATATCGTTGAAGAACCAGCTTTAAATAAAGGCCCGGATGATTCAATTGCAGATAATCGCCGAATCATCCGTGAAACAGAATGGCGACCGCTGATCTCCATCGAGCAGAGCCTCTCTGACCTCTGGCAATCCCTTGAAACCAGAGTGGCTCCTTAATTCACATTCGCTCAATTTCGAGCGAAAACAGCTTAAACCATCACGGTTTCGCGTTCGGGGTCAAGCAGATAACGCACTTCGCCACCGACAATTGTCGCCACGGCCCGCCCTTTTACTTCCCAGCCGTGATAGGGCGAATTGATGCTCTTGGACCGCATCTGGTGAACATCCACCACCCATGTCCGATTGGGGTCGATCAATGTCACATCGGCATCGGCGCCGGGCCGCAGATGGCCCTTGTATTGCTGCCGCCGAATGAGCTTCGCCGGCTCAATGGTAAGCTTGGCGATCACCTCCGGCCAAGTCATCAAATTTGAGTCGATCAGTGTCGCCTTAATGATCGGCAGCATCGTCTCAAGGCCCAGAATGCCGAAAGGGGCCTGATCCAGCTCCCTGTTCTTCTTTTCGGGCGAGTGGGGGGCATGATCGGTTGAGATCAGGTCGATCGTGCCGTCGATCAGCCCCTGAATCACTGCCTCAACATCTCTGGCTGTGCGTAACGGTGGATTCATCTTGAAGTTAGAGTCAAACTTCGCCAGATTTTCATCCGTCAGGCTGATATGGTGTGGGCAGGCTTCGGCTGTGACTCGAATTCCCCTGTTTTTCCCTTCGCGAACCAGCTCGACAGACCTTGCCGTGCTCAGGTGCTGAATGTGCACGTGGCCGCCTGTCAGTTCGGCCAGCATGATGTCGCGAGCGACCATAATCTCTTCCGCCACCGGGGGCATGCCGGTCAGCCCAAGTCGAAGCGAGACAAGACCTTCGTTCATCACGCCGCCTTCTGTCAGCTTCATCACCTGACAATGCTGAAAGATCGGCACATCAAACATCCGCGAATACTCAAGCGCCCTGCGCATCAGGCTATCATTGCTGACAGGTGCCCCGTCATCCGTAAAAGCTACTGCGCCGGCATCATATAGCTTGCCGAGTTCTGCAAGTTCTTCCCCGGCTCGGCCTTTGGATACACAGGCCGATGGCAGCACCTGTGCCTTGCCTGCACGCTTTGCCTGAAGAATTACAAACTCGACGGCGGCTGGCGTATCAATCGGCGGCCGCGTGTTCGGCATGCTGACGATCGTGGACCATCCGCCTGCCAGTGCGGCATCGGCCCCGGTGGCAATCGTCTCGTCCTCTTCGTTGCCGGGTTCACGCAGGTGCACGTGAATGTCGATCAGCCCGGGCGAAACAATCAGCCCAGTGGCGTCAATCTCTCGATCGGCAACCAGCCCTGGCATCAGTTCAGTGCCCAGCACGCGGCTATCCTCAAGCCAGAGATCGCCCGTAAAGTCAAGCCCCTGTGAAGGATCAATAATACGCCCGCCACGAATTCTTGTGAGTTTCGCCACGTCCCTACACCCCAATCGATGCCACAGGTCAGGTTTGTTCGTTGTAAATATTGTTTCCACTATGACTTATGCTTCGATTGGCGGTGCAACCTTGCCTTGCACCAGCCCCAGCACAGCCATTCGAACAGCAAGCCCGTTGGTAACTTGCGTTAATATTGCCGAATTCGGGCCGTCAGCCACTTCGGGGGTCAGTTCGACACCCCGATTGATCGGCCCGGGGGCGAGCAGCAGCATTTCTCGATGCCCTTTTTCCACCCGCTCAGCCGTCATGCCGTAAAGCTGAAAATACTCCGAAACGCTTGGAAACAAGGCGCTTCGCTGCCGTTCAAACTGAATCCGCAGCACATTCACCACATCAACTTCGGGCAGAATTTCGTCCAGATGGTGGTGCACCTCGCAGCCGAATTCTCGCCAATTCTCCGATACCAATGTGCTCGGCCCGCAAAGGATGACGCGTGCACCTAACTTCTTCAATGCCCAGATATTAGATCTTGCTACCCGGGAATGTAGAATATCGCCGACCAAGGCCACTGTCAGCCCGGCAATCCGCCCTTTACGCTGACGGATGGTCAGAAGGTCCAGCAGGGCCTGTGTCGGATGCTCATGCGCTCCGTCGCCGGCATTAACTATCGCTGCATCCGTATATTTTGTAAGAAGTTGTGGCGTTCCCGGCACAGAGTGACGCACCACCAGCACTTTCGAGCCCATGGCCACAAGATTCTGAGCTGTGTCAATGAACGACTCACCCTTGGAAAGGCTTGAGCTGGAAGGAGTAAAGTCAAGTGTGTCAGCACCAAGCCGTCGAGCCGCCAACCCAAAACTTGAGCGCGTTCTCGTCGAGTTTTCGAAGAAGAGCTGAGTGACCAGTGTTCCGGTCAGCACCTGATGCTTCAGCCGGCCGGTTTCCGTATGTTTTGCATAAAGATCAGCCTGGTCAAGAATATATGTAATCTCTTCAGCAGTCAGATCTTCCAGCGCGAGCAAATGATTAAATCG
>JBILGL010000073.1:0-11790 GCA_044351075.1 Isosphaeraceae bacterium
CAACTGGGCCCAGGCCGTTGCCCGCACGTTGGATGCGTCTCCAGTCGATGCCGTTCCTGCGGGAAATCCATCTGCCCGCCGCACACGCCGCCCCGGGCCACCTGAAGAGGTCGCCTTTCCGGTCGCTCCCATGCTCGACATGGCCTTTCAGCTTCTCGCCTTCTTTATTCTCACCTTCCAGCCCGCCTCGAACGAGCTTCGAATCGACCTCGAACTGCCTATCGCCGCTTCTGCCCAGCCCCGCGCCGAGGGTGGTCAGGCCAAGGCTGATAATACACTTACGGCCTTACCGAAAATTGATATTGCCAGCGACCTTCGCATCACCGCCACGGCCGATGCTTCCGGCAATCTGGTGAGCCTGAGGCTTGGCCTGGCCGACGTGCCCGACATCAAAACCCTTGGTGACCGCCTGACCCGATACCGCAAACTCCTGGAAAACAAGCCGTTGAAAGTCGTTCTGATGGCCGACTCCGGGCTGGTTTATGATCAGGCCGCCCAAATCATCGCCGCTGCTCAGGCAGCCGGTGCCGAAACGATCCATCTGGGCGAAAATAATGCCCCGCGGAGCCCGGCACCATGAATTTTAAATGCAATCGGGCCAAGTGCACTAAAATACAATTGCTGATCTGTTTATGTGTTAATGCGTTTCTATCAGCGTCTCTTGTATTGGCCCAGAGCGACCCTGCGCAGGAATCGGCTGATCTGCAATCGGCCGAGCCGGTGGGGCTGGCAGACTGGCCTTTGCTTTTTAAGGCTCTGAATCGGCCGCCGGCAGGCGAAGGGCGAATTGTGAGTTTTCGTGAGCTCTGGGAAAAAGAGCCGGCAGAACTGGACGGCCCATTGACAGTCAGCGGGCTTGTCCTGCGGCGGTTTCGGCGCGAGGCAGTTGGCCAATTCCCGCCACTGGCCGAGCTTTGGGTGCGAACCGACGACGACGGACTCATTTTGCTTACAGGCCGGCAGGACGATCAAAAAGATGATTCAAAAAAATTGCTTGCTGAAGCCACCGAGCCGGGCCGCATGATTGAAGCCCAGGCCTATTTTCTCAGAAGGGTTCGCTACACGGCGGAAGACACCCAGCGCATTGCCCCGTGGCTGGTGGCCGCTAGAATTAATAATAATGGCACAAGCGATGCCGGGACGACGGCCCCCGGCAGTGGCGGGGAATCAGCGTCGTGGATGTTGGTCATCTGGGCGACGGTCGCTTCGGCTGCAGTGCTGAGGGTGCTGATCAATCTGGTCAATCGCCCCCGGCGAAAGGATCTTCGGGCATGAGTGCAGGGCAGGCTCTTCAACGACGCGGCGGACCACTGACAGACTGGCGAAGTCTGGCGGTGTCCATCGTTCTGCATCTGCTGATCGTCTTTCTTGCCGGCCTGATTGTAATGCAGGTCGCTCCTGAAACGGCCCAGGCCCTGCTGACCGGTGGGCGTGGGCTGGTCGGCGACCTTCGCCCGATTGACACACGCGACGGTGCGACAAATCGTGTTTCCGGCGGATCGCCCGGCGAAGCCGGCGGGGCTGGAAATATCGACCTCCCACGAGTGAAAGAGGGCACTTCATTTCTCGCCCCCAGCGCCGATCCCGGAGAGCTCATCCTTGCCGACGCCCTTCCTGCGGCCAAATCAAGCGAAGCCATGCCCAGCGATGCCGGTGCGGAAGCAGCCGCGGGCCTGGGCATTATTCCGGGCACAGGTTCGGGCGGTGGTGGTGGTGTGGGTATTGGTAGTGGCCCGGCTGATGGTCCCGGCTTTGGTTTCGGTACTTCGTTTTTCGGGGCAGAGGCCAAGGCACGGTCATTCGCGTTTATTATTGACCGATCCGGCTCGATGTCGTTTCAGGATGCTCTCAGCGTCGCCAAGCGTGAGCTGATGGAAGCTCTTCGCAAGCTGCCGCCTGAAGCCCGCATCGCTGTTGTTTTCTACAATCAGGTGCCCAGCCGATTCACGCTTTCCGGCAGCCAGAATCTGGTGCCCGCGACCGAATCAAACAAGGCTCAGGTTGAAAAACAGCTTGCCGTGCTGATTCCCGAAGGCGGCACAGATCACATGGAAGCCCTCAACATTGGCATGGGAATGCAGCCAGAGGTGATTTTCTTCCTGACCGATGCCGACCTGATGACCTATTCCGACGTAAACAAGCTCATCCAGCGGCAATTGCCCGTTCGTATTCAAACGATCCATTTCAGCCCCGGCCGTGACCTGCCCGGCGCCACTCCACTCAAACGCCTCGCCGCTGCTACCGGGGGCACTTACCGGCATGTCGATATCAACCAGCTTGGGCGCGACCCACGACAATAATTTGTGCAGTCATTGAAAAATGCGGGGGCGATAAGAATCTGGATCAATCCGCTGCTTTTTTCTTCTTCTGCTTGGCTGGCTGAGGGTTTCGCGCCTGCTGGATTGCTGCCCTGAACTCGGGCCGGTCTGCCCACTTGTCAAACAAGGCCTTGTATTCGGGAATACCAGTCCATGGCCTTGTGCCTGGCTCGCCCGGCAAGACCTTGCCCTCCGGGTAATCCAGCCCCTGCTGGCTGCGATCGACCGAGGCGGAGAATTCCATCAACTGCTTCTCCATCCGGGCAGCAATCTCAGGATGTTCTGACGCCAGATCCTTCTTTTCCGATGGATCATCTTTCAGGTTATATAATTCCACTTTCGCGCCGACGATACGTGGCTTCACAATTTTCCAGTCGTTATCAATCCACGCTCCTTTGCCTGTGTGGCGAAAGCCGAGTGGCTTCGGCCTTGTCATTAAATCACCGCCAAACAGAGGCTTCAGGCTCATTCCGTCAACAGGTTTCAGGATTGAATCCTCTGGCAGGCCGACCACATCGACAATCGTCGGAAAAATATCGACCGTACAGGCCGGCGTTTCCGTAATTTTCGGCGTTTTAATTCCGGCAGGCCATTCAATAATTCCAGGCACACGCAGGCCACCTTCGTACATCGAACCTTTAAAATTCCGCAGGTGGCCCACCGTGCCGGGGTTCACTCCGGGCAGGCCGCCGTTGTCGCTGTTAAACCAGACGAGTGTATTTTGTGCCAGCCCGCCTTTTTTCAGCGATTCCCGCAATTTGCCGATCGATCGGTCCATTGCTACCAGCTCGCCGTAATGATTTTGCGAAAGTTCATTGAGGCCATCAAATGCAACTTTATCAGCCTCACCCGCGACAAACGGGGAATGCGGCGAACCATACCAGATGACCGTGAAAAACGGCTTTTTGGCCGCCGCTTGCTGATCGATGAACTTTATCGCCTCATCGACAATTATTTCCGACGAATCGCCCTTGAATTCTTCAAACTTGCCATTGCGGCTTAAAATCGGGTCTCTGTCGAAAAAATTGGTGACGGAGAGCCATGTCTGGAAGCCAAAAACGCCGGGATTGTGCGTATCATTGGCAAAAATGGGTGCCCCAGGCCCGGAAAATCCGTTCAAATGCCACTTGCCAAAGTGCCCGGTGGCGTAGCCCGCCTTTTGCATGGCCTGAGCGATCGTTTTCGCCTGTCGATGCAGAGAATAGCCATGATTCAGCACGGCAGCACGGTCGTGTGTTCGGCCCGTCATGACGGTCGCCCTTGTGGGCGAGCAATTCGGCGCACCGGCATAAAACCGCTCAAATCGCAGTCCCGCGGCAGCCATGGCATCAAGGTTAGGCGTCTTCAGCACTGGGTGGCCCCGATAACCCGTCTGCCCCCAGCCCATATCATCTGCCATGATCAAAATGACATTTGGCTGATCCGCCGCTTTGATGATACCTCCGGCGAATAAGAGAATTGCAATTCCCGATATTAGATTTTTCATCATAGATTCCCTTGTAGTTCAATCTGTTGAATAGGGTGAATTTAATTTAAAAAGGTAGATTCGATTTGTTATAATAATAAATGCAAATTAATGATAAAAATAAAGGTCCAATTTTTCACTTTAATGATCTGGTTTCCAAAATTCAGGTGGAAACACATTTTAGTCTTCATGGGCTCAATCATTATTAGTATCCATCTTTGACAATATTTGCACATCTAATAAATCTTTAGATCTTCCAGTCGCTAACTTGTTTTTGATTAGAAGTTTGAGATTGATGTAACGATAAGATAAGCCAAGTAATTCACATGTCAGAGATGATGAGTATGCATCATCAAATTTGATATCTCCTGAAATTTCAGTGATAAAATCGATTCGGCATGGGGCAACCCCTAGCTGAAAAATAATGCCAGGATATGAAAATACTGAAGGATCGATATCTTTAAGCGGAGCACCGAATTCGGCCATCGCTTTAAATGCAGAAATTGAGTTGGAAATGCAAGGCTTCAGCCAGATATCGATATCTCCTGTGGTACGTGGAAATCCATGTGCTGCCATTGCATATGCACCGACAATTAAAAATTTAACGTTGTGCTTCTCTAAACATTGCAACATTTCTTTGTAGTCTTGATTCAGCATTAATCTGTCCACGTGTGGAAATTGACCAGAGTGCCACAGTAATATCCCAAACAATGTTTACACGTTCAGCTGGCGTGCCAGGCATATAACCATGATCCTCGCTCTCTTTAATTGTTGTTAGTTTTGTAACTGTTCGGTCGAGTTTCATCTTGCTTTGGATTTAGTAAGTCGAGGAAATAACGGGCCGATTGTATTTCGGCCCGTCAATGAGAATTACAACCGTGTGATTCAATCCAATTAAGCTCAGGCCCGCTTGCTATTGACTTCAGCCGCTTTGGCCATGACTTCTTCGATCGTCACCGGCGATCCGCCGCGTCTCTTTGATTCATCCGCCGCTTCCATGAAGGCAAACATTTCAATCGTCTCTTTGGCAGAGACCGGTGGCTTGTGATCCTGAAAGAACTGGCAGATCTTCTCAACCAGCGGCTGATAGCCTGAATAGCCTGAGCCCTGAAAAATACTCTTGGAGCCGAAAACCGTCGAGCCATAATCGGCCTTGCCTTTGCGAATGCCACGGAAGGTTCCGATGCGACCATCGGCCCAGGTGCCTGTGACAACGTCAAAATCGGGTGTGTGAATCCGCACAACCGTCTTGCAGCCGGTACCCATGATGGTGAAGAGACTTTCCACACCATGAACGCCATACCAGAAAAGGTCTGGGTGATGTGGCTCAAGCGAGCAGGGGCTATACGCCACCGCCCCCAGAATATCGCCAACGGCCGGATTGTTCTTCACTGCGATATTCGACTGCGAATACCGGAGGGAGCTTGAAGAGAAGATCGGCACGCCCGCCTTGGCGGCCAGTTCATAAATCAAAACCGCGTCGGCCAGCGATCCGGCCACCGGTTTATCTACGAAAACAGGCTTTTTGGCGGCGATCACCGGGCGAATCTGCTCAAGGTGAGGCCTGCCGTCAACGGATTCGAGAAAAACAACATCGACATCGGCCAGCATCGCTTCGATTGAGTCGCAAATCTTCACGCCGTGCTTGTCTTTCAGCGTAGCCGTATAGCCGGCAACACGGTCGATCGACGACGGAATATCCTTCGACCCACCGGGAAAAGCAGCCGTGACCTTCACCGTGCCGAGAATGCCCTTGGCTTTGGCTGGATCGTTCAAAAGGCCTGTGAAGGCAACCACATGTGAGGTGTCAAGCCCGATCATACCTGCCCGCAGCGGCGTATCGGCAATGGGTGTCAGGGCCTCTCGTTCTTCAGCGTAAAGTGATAAACTGTTTAGCATTGTTGCACCCATGCCTGCGGCAATTGTCTTGAGGCTATCGCGACGGTTTGGTTCGGTCATTGCAGATTAATCCTTGATGAAAGCTGGTGCGGAAGCAATGGCAGATGGCTCTGCCACGCTCGGGGATTGATCAACAGATTAGTCGAAAAGTCGGGCTAATGCAAAGACTCTCCATCGAAAAGTTGCCCGTTCCCTTTCAACTCTATTCCTGAAATAATATTAGCGAAGGGCAAGCCTTGAAAGCGAATCGGGCCCCTTACCAGCAAAACAGGGAGATGCTATGTTTCAAGGCCGGCGAGTTCTGGTGACAGGTGGCAGCTCAGGCATCGGCCGGGCCATTGCCGAAGCCTTTGCCGCCAGTGGGGCAAATGTCATAGCGACCGGTATTTCCGCAGATGATCTATCGCAGAATGCGGCATTGAAACCTTTTGCAGAAGGCATTCAGACGGCCATTCTCGACGTCACATCGCAGCCATCAATTGACGCTTTCATGAAATCAATCGATTCGCTCGATGTGCTTGTCAATGCTGCCGGTATCATTCAGCGTAACGGTATTGAATTCACGCCGGAGGGCTTTGATGGTACGCTTGACGTCAACCTTTCGGGCGTCATGCGGCTTTGTCTCGCGTCGCGCGGGTTGCTTGCCAAAAGCCAGATGCCCGGCGGGGCATCGATCATCAATATCGCCAGTATGCTCAGCTATTTTGGCTCGCCCTTTGCCCCCGGCTATGCGGCGGCCAAGGGTGGCATCGTACAACTCACGAAAAGTCTGGCCGCTGCCTGGGCCCGTGAAGGCATTCGCGTCAATGCCGTTGCACCAGGCTGGATTCGCACCCCGCTCACCGCAGCCCTGCAGGCCGACGAGGCTCGATCCAAACCGATTCTTGACCGCACGCCCCTGAGCCGATGGGGCAACCCTGAAGAAGTGGCCCCGGCCGTGCTCTTTCTCTCAGGCCCTGGCGCTGGTTTTATCACTGGTGCCACTCTCAATATCGATGGCGGCTACAGCGTGGTATGAAAATTCATGATGCGATCAATCTGATTGGATTTTGAATTGAATTCTGAAGAAATGCAAACAAAGGAGCATTGAAATGTCGTCCACTATTCAGTTTCCCGCCCCTTGCACCATTCCGCTGCCGCCCGATGCCCAGCTTGAAATCGTGACCAAAGCCATTCCCGATGACCCGCGTGTCTGGGTTCCGCAGGCAGACCGCGTCTTTTTTCGGCCCCTCTTTTTTAATACGACCAACGGCCAGTGGTGCAACCTGCTGAAAGTCTGCAAGGCGGGCTTTCTCTCGCGGCATCGCCACCCCGCCCCTGTGCACGGTTTTGTGATCAAAGGTCAGTGGCGATACCTTGAACATGACTGGGTGGCTACGGCCGGTAGTTATGTTTTTGAACCACCTGGCGAGATTCATACACTTGTCGTTGATGAAGACTGCGATGAAATGATCACCTTCTTTAATATCTCTGGCGCAATGATTTATGTCGATGAACTCGGCAATACCGTCGCCTATGAAGATGTTCACACCAAAATTGAAATGTGTCGCCGTCATTATGAATCAAATGGCCTTGGGGCTGATTATGTCAATCAGTTCATCAGGTAAAATATTTAAATGAAATACAACCCATTGAAAAGCAATTATTATCTGTTGCTCTTTTTCGCCTTATTGCCTTTGCCAGCATGGGCACAATCATCTCAAAATCCGTCGCCCATGGTCGAACATGTGCGACCACATCCCCGCCTGGAGAAAACAGAGCCGGCCGGCAAGCGAGTGAAATTGACACTCGGCCAGCTTTTTATTCCATCAGAATTTAAGAACGAAAAATCAGTCGGCGAAACACCGCTTGTCATTGCATTTCATTGCGGAAACTGGATTCCGGAGCTGGCGGTATCGAAATTAAATAAAACGATGCCAAGCCTCTCACTCCAGCTTGGCTCAGGCTCAGCCCGATATTCCAAGCCATTTACCGACGACCCAAAACTGCTGGAAAAGCTGCTGGCCGAAGTCGCCATACACGTCAATCGGCCTGTTTCATCGCTGGTTCTGGTCGGCTGGTCCGCCGGTTATGGCTCGATCCGGGAAATTATCAAATCAGCCGAATACGAAGCCAGAGTCTCGCATGTTCTGCTGATCGATGGCCTGCATACAGGCTATATCGGCGGCAAGCCGGGGCCATTGGAATCAAAAATGGAAGCCGGCCCGCTTGAGCCGTTTTTACATTTTGCCCGCAAAGCCGCTGCAGGGCAGAAAACAATGATCATATTGCATTCGGAGATATTTCCTGGCACTTTTGCAAGTACCACTGAAACAGCTGACTGGCTGCTAAATCAAATGCAATTACGCCGGAGTGCCGTGCTGAAATGGGGCCCGATGAAAACTCAGCAGCTTGGCGAAACCATCGCCGGACGCTTCCAGATTCGAGCATTCGCCGGGAATTCCGCGCCTGATCATGTTGATCTGCTGCACGGCCTTCCCAGCTTCCTGCCCGAATTGATCGCCCCTTAATACAATTTCAATTTGTAATTGTATTATTTCCGCCGTGGGTCGCTCGGCCATTTCACTGCCGAAAGCTCTGCCAGTGCCAGCAGTAGGGCATGCGTGCCATTGCGGCCCATGCCCTGTGCCTGCACCGCCCGATAAAGCTGTTCGGCTAACGCCAGGCCCGGCAGTGCCAAACCCATCCGGCGCGATTCAGACAACGCGATTCCCATATCCTTTAAAAAGTGTTCGACAAAAAAGCCTGGATCAAAATTCCCGGCGATCATACGAGGGCCAAGGTTTGAAAGACTCCAGCTGCCAGCCGCCCCCGGGGCAACGGATTGCATGACCGTTTCCAGATTCAGCCCAGCCTTATAGGCATAGAGCAGTGCCTCGCAGACACCAATCATATTTGTCGAAATCAGAATCTGATTCGTCATTTTGGTGTGCTGGCCCGCCCCCGGGCCGCCCTGGTGGACAATTGTCTTGCCCATGAGCGAAAAGAGTGGCGAGAGTGCATCAACCGCCGCCTTGTCGCCGCCGATCATGATTGAAAGACGGGCCTCGCGGGCACCGATATCGCCGCCCGATACCGGCGCATCCACCGATTCAATTCCCTTCGCTTTGGCGGCCTCATAAATTTCAACGGCCAGCGAAGGCTCGCTGGTGGTCATATCCACAAAAATGCTGCCTGGCTTGGCGCCATGAATGGCACCATCAGTGCCAAGAAAAACGTCTCGAACATCTTTCGGAAAGCCAACGATTGCGAAGATCACGTCCGACGATGCCGCCACTTCCTGCGGGCTGACGGCCCGACGGGCACCGCGAGCCACAAGCTCGTCAGTTTTGCCTGCTGAGCGGTTGTAAATCGTTGCCTCGTAACCGGCTGCCATGAGGTGACCGACCATCGATCGCCCCATCACGCCCGTGCCAATCCAGCCAATTTTCGTCTTCCCGGGTGCAATTTCAAGGGCCATCAGCGGCAATTCCTTCTTTGGTTCCGGGCTGAATTTTAATTGATTCAACCCTATGAAATGTAGTGGTTTATGCTGTTCAATCGGCGTCACTTTCCAAGGCGTGTCACACAATTGATCGATCACTAAATTAGCATTCTGCCGCAAAAAAATCACCTGACACTCTGGAGTTTAACAACCGGTTCGGTATGATAGAGCCATATCACAAGATTCAGGCAGGAGGAAGGCTTTTCCGCTGCCGATCAACCCACCATACAAGCCTTTAAACCTTCCGGGAGAGCCCTTATGTCCGCCCCTGCCAAACTCAATACAAGCCTGAAAATGCCGATGAGCTTCGGCCTTCTGGCAGTTTCCGCCCTTCTTGTGGGTGGCGTTTTCTGGTTATCGGCCTGGGCAGAAACTTCGGCAGGACGCATGGCGAGCTCGGCTGAACGGCTGGTCTCAGCACTCGACGATGCCCAGAAGTCAAAAATCAGCTTCCCGTTTGACTCGCCGGAACGCCTCAACTGGCACTTTATTCCGCGTGAACGTAAAGGCCTGTCCATCAAAGAGATGACATCAGCCCAGCGTTCCCTTGCATTTGGTCTGGTCTCGAGCGGTGTTGGTTCGAGCGGTTTTCAGAAAGTCACAACGATTATGAGTCTGGAACAGATCCTCAGAGATCTGGAGCAGGGCAAGGGCCCGGTGCGAGACCCGGAACTCTACTTCGTATCGATCTTTGGCACGCCTGGGACAACCGGCAAGTGGGGCTGGCGTTTTGAAGGTCACCACCTTTCAATGAACGTGACGGTAGAGAATGGCAAGATTATTTCGGCCACTCCAGTCTTCTTCGGATCCAATCCCGGCGAAGTAAAGTCAGGCCCTCGCAAGGGTTTGCGTACGCTGGGCGATATTGAGGATGCTGCGCTTCGCGTTGTTCAGGCTTTGAACGCCGATCAGACCAAAAAAGCGATCATCGCCGAGAAAGCCCCTGCCGATATCCGAGCAGCCAATACGCCTCAGGCACCGACCGATGCCCCTTCCGGATTGCCTTTTGGCGAGATGAACGAAGATCAGCAGAAGATGATGCAGAAGCTGGTTGAATCGTTTGCGGGTGAAATGCCAGCCGAAGTGGCCAAAGCGTGGATGGATGAGATCATCACCGCCGGCCCTGAAAAAGTGCACTTCGCCTGGCAGGGCCCAGCCGATCTGGCCGCTCCCCATGGCTTCCGCGTTCAGGGGCCAACCTTCATCATTGAATTCAATAACACCCAGAACAACGCCAACCACGTTCACACCGGCTGGCGTAGTATGCTGGGCGACTTCGGCATTCCTGCTGCCAAGTAATTATCGGAAAAAGGATTATACATGGCTGGCGTAACGCGAATATCGGCGGCTGATTTGGCACTGCTTCTGCAAAGTGCTGAGGAAGTCATCGTGCTTGACGTGCGTCAGCCCGATGAACGTGCCTATGCGGCGATCCCTGTCCCAGCTGATAAAGGAGACCTCTTCATTCCGCTGGGCGAGCTTCAGGCCCGTGTGGATGAAGTGCGGTCGCGATGTAGTGAAAATACGAAACTGGCTGTTTATTGCCACCACGGCGTAAGATCTTTACGAGCAGGCACTTGGCTGGTATCACAGGGCATAGCCAATTGCCTCAATCTGGAAGGTGGTATTGATGCCTGGTCGGTCGAGGTCGATCATCAGGTGCCACGATATTAAGATGCTCTGCCAGTTCAGTTTAATGTCTGCCATGGCCGATCCGGGTTGACCGTTTTCGGCCAATTTTGTAAATAAAGAATGTGATAATTGATTGGTGCATCATGGAGGATCACCGATGGGCACTTCGGAAGTGCTGGTGCTGGTGCTCAACTACAACGGTCGTGAATTGCTGGGCCAGTGCCTGCCTTCAATCGTGGCTGCTGCGAAATCGTCGCGCCACCGGTGCCGGCTGGTGGTGATCGACAACAGCTCATCCGACGACTCCTGCGAATATCTGGCGCGTCATTGGCCGGAAATTGAATGTATTCGCGAGCCGAATCGTGGGCTGGCCAGTTTTAATCATGTGCTGCGTCGATTTCAGTCGCCTTTTGCGATTCTTCTGAATAACGATGTAAAACTGGCGATTGATTCGATTGATCCACTGATAGACACACTTTCCCGGCAGCCTGATGCTCTTTTTTCCGCGCCGTTTTGTCTTGGTTTTGATGATGCTACGTATGAAGGCATGAACACGCGAGTGCGCGACCGCTATGGCCTGATTCAGGGTGTCTGTCGAGTGCCGGGCTATGAGCGGGCGATGCTTACACCTGGCTTTACCGCTTCGGCGGGGCCAGTGCTCGCCGTTGACCGGCTGAAATTCCTTGCTCTGGGCGGGTATGACCCGATCTATTTCCCAGGGCGAATTGAAGATCTTGATCTTGGCTTTCGTGGCTGGCTTTGCGGCTGGCGTGGGCTTTATCTGCCGCAATCCAAAGCCTGGCATAAAGGCTTCGGCAGCTTTGAGCCCGCCTTTGGCGCGAACAAATGCGACCTGCTTGCTCTTCGCAATACACTGATTTTCACCTGGCGAAATATCCGAGGCACGCGCCTGGCAATGCATTTTCTCTGGCTCTTGCCACGCCTTGTCCACAGCCTGATGTTTCGTCGAGGAATTCTGCTTAAAGCGCTAC
>JBILGL010000516.1:0-3526 GCA_044351075.1 Isosphaeraceae bacterium
GCCTTTACGCTGTTTTACGCAAAAAGGAGCGTAAGAATGCTGCTGAAAATCCGACACGAAACCGTTCTGACTTACACTGCTGAAGTCAGCGGCACCATATTTGAAGCCCGCATGGCCCCCCGATCTGATGAAGATCAAACCTCATTCTCCTACTCTCTTGCCTCATCTCCGTCTGCCCCTCTCACCAGCTATCGCGACGGCGACGGCAATCGAATTGATCTGTTCAATATCTCCCAGCCCTACTCCAATCTTTCGGTAACAGCGACCAGCCATGTCCGCACTCACCGGCGCGATGCCTTCTCCCGCCTGAAATCGGAAAAGCTCACGACGATCGACCCCTCCACGCTCACCATGGAGCTCAGTGAATTACTCAAGCCCAGCCCACTGGTGCCTTTAGGTTCAAAGCTGCTGGAATTTTCCAACTCCATCGCCTGGCCCACCGAAGAATCGGCTTCAGGCCGCGCCGAAAGACTGATAGACGCCGTTGCCCGCCGGCTCACTTACGCCCCCAGCGTGACTCACGCCTGGTCGTCTGTTGACGAGGTGTTAGAGCATAATTCCGGTGTCTGTCAGGACTTCGCCCATGTCCTCATCGGCCTGGCACGGGTCAGGGGCATTCCCGCTCGCTACGTCAGCGGCTATATCCATCAGCCCGGTCAGATCGCCACACACGCCTGGGCTCAGGCCTGGTTTGGCCCTTCGGCAGGCTGGATTGATATCGATCCAACCCGTTCCGGCTTTGCCACCGACGATCATGTGACTGTTGCCTTTGGGCGCGATTATTCTGATGTGCCTCCCAATCGTGGCGTCTGGTCCGGTTCGGCCACCGAATCGATCGATGTTTCGGTCGAAATCTGCGAAATCGATCGGCTTCCTGCCGATTACACGTCTTTCTCGCCAAGAAAACAGTCGCTGAAATCAAACTCGGCTGGCCGCTTATCTCTCGCATCTATGACCAATGGCCAGCCCCAGCACCTCTCTACCTTCAGCGCATCCGGCCGGGGGCTCGCACGCCAGCCATTCCAGCCAACCAGCCACCCTCAGCAGACACAGCAGCAACAATAACGCATAACTGGTCAAAAAGCCCTTGCGATCGATTAACCCTCTTTGAAACAATGCATCCCTGATTCCTTCCTGCTCTCCCCAGGAGTGACCGCGACCGATGACCTATTGCCTTGGAATCGTGACCCGAGAAGGCCTTGTACTGGCATCCGACAGACGCACCAATGCCGGCTACGATCAAATGAACAAAGTGCGTAAAATGCACATTCTGGAGCGATCAGGCGAACGTGTTTTCTTTATATTGACCGCAGGCAGCCTGAGCTGCTCCCAGTCGATCATAACGCTTCTGCGGCAGGATTTTGACAGCGGCCGTGGCATGGCCTCTGCCGACACCTTCTATGAAGCGGTGCGTGAAGTGGGCAAACGCGTGCGTGAAGTCTCGGAGCTCGATCGAGACTCGCTCGAACGCGATAATTTCAATTTCAATGTATCACTGATTGTCGGCGGGCAGATCCGCAATCAGCCCCACGACCTTTACATGGTCTATCCCCAGGGCAATCCGCTGAGAGCCACTGAAGAGTGCCCTTTTCTGCAGATCGGTGAAGTGAAATACGGCCGTCCGATCCTCGACAGGGGCGTGCGGTGGGCCAAGACAACCCTGGCCGATGCTTCCAAATATGCGCTGATCTCGATCGATTCTACGATGAGATCCAACCTGAGTGTTGGTCCGCCAATCGATCTTGTGCTCTATCGCCACGATGAATTAGCCGTCAGCCATCGCCGAATTTTTGCCGAAGGCGACCAGGAACTACAGGCAATCCGTCATGAGTGGGAGCGTCACCTGCGACAGGCTGTGCAGGAATTACCAGAAATTCAGTATTGGGATCAGTCTTCCCACGATGAATAAACAGGGGATCAGTCTGGGGAATCCCGTTCTCAGAGTCAATACGACACAGGCTCAGGCGAAGCGATGGCGATGCCTGAGCCTGTATTGCTTCATTTCATGAACCAATTCTCTTTCATGACTTATCACAGAAGCTGACCGGAAAATGCTTATATCGTCTAAAAATCACTGACGTGCCAATTTCCCCAAAGCCGCACCTTGGCGAACAAATGATCACACTGTACTAATTACTACAGAAGTCATTTTTCTTGCGACAGAAAAGTTCTTTTTTTATGACAAAACTAGCAATCAGTTTTTTTCTTTTGTCGTTGTTTAGTTTTTTTGTGATTGTCAATGCCGTCGATACAACCCCGATGACCATTTTCTTTTAATTTTTTTTCTGTTTTTTTTCTTAAATAAGACCAGGATTTTCAAAAAACTGGGTATGTCAAGTGAAAAACCAGAAGAAAATGTACCTTGAATTCAACAAAACCGAACAAAAGCTAACTTCTGTTTCAGGCCTAAAACCGCACGTCAGAAAATGTATCATAAGCTATTTTTTTTTATTGAGTTATATACGGTTTTTATCGGAATCACTTATGTCAAATTAGGCATTTTTTGAAAATAACGCAAACTCTTTTGCTGCAAAAAAGAAACACGATTTATCGAATTCGAGAAAAGTGTAACAAATCCGACTGATTTACTTGACATTGCGTAACAAATTTTGGATTATTTACGGGCCGAAGCAAGAAAAGTTCGGGAATGAATTTCCGGCTTGTTAAATGATTCGGCACTGCATTGACGATCTTTACGTTGTCTCATTCCCGATTGTGGTTTGGCCATATGGTCAAATTGCTATGGGATAAACAGGATCGATAGAGACGAAAAAACTATGAGAAAATATTTCAGTAAGCTTATGTTACCCGCGGTTGCACTGGCAACATGTGCGGTTCAGTTGACCTCAACTGCCAAAGCCGGCACTGTGTATGCGTTTGCTGAGCAAAAGGCATACAACATGACTTTGACATCGGTCGGCAGCGCCGGAAACCTGACGAATGGTGCATTTAACATCATCACCAACACGTCTGCCAGCCTGACTGGTTATCCAGGTCAGTCGTTCAGCGTTCCGGTGCTTGATGCTCAGCAGTCATACCTTGGTTCAGCTCCTGCACCTGTTGAAAATCTGAGCGGCAACGCTGTCAACCCATCCACGGAGCAGGTGCTGACCCAGTTTAATACCACTCCAAATGGCGTTGCCAATGCTCTCGTCAATAATTTGCCGACAGCAGCCAGCATCACTCAGCCGACATTTTCACGGGCGGATGCATTGACCTGGAATCCACCTTCCAGCACCTCTCCTCCTCTTCCAATGGGTTATTTGTTCGACCCAGCTTTTACGGGCGGGAACGTTGCGATTGATTCAGCTGCAGAAGGCCTTCTGAACAGCGTCAACGTTGGCAACGGCAACAGTCAGGCCGGCTGGCAGATCACCGGCTCCTTCACCCTGACATCCTCTGATTCCGTTAATCTTGGCTTCAACCTGATTAACCGTCTTGTTGCCTACGCTGATGTTGCCGGTAACGTCGCCTCTACCAATACCCAGTTTGTCTTTCGGATTACCGATCAGGCGTTCCCGTTCAA
>JBILGL010000074.1:0-11713 GCA_044351075.1 Isosphaeraceae bacterium
TTGTTTAACATCAACAGCTTGGCGGACTTGTTCCGCATTGCAACTGTCAAATGTGCCCTTCGGGCTGACCAATCTGACCGGGCTCTACTCATGCTAAACATTCAGGGTGTTCCTTCACGCTCATGTGCCGGGTTTCACCGCCGGACGATGATTCAGGCGGCAGGTGCCGGGCTGATGGGGCTTTCGCTTGAGAAACTGATCGCAGCCGAGTCGTCATCTGGTTCACAAGTCAGTCGTCCGAGGGCCAGGTCGGTTATTTTTCTCTTTCTCTTTGGCGGTCCCAGCCAGTATGAGACATTTGACATGAAGCCGAACGCGCCCGATAAGATTCGTGGCCCGTTTAAGCCGATTGCTTCGCGTAACCCTGATCTGATCATATCCGAGCACTTGCCGCACCTCGCCCAGCGGGCAGATAAATTCACCGTCATCCGCACGATGACGCATCAATTTAACGATCACAGCGGCGGCGGCCATTACATGCAGACCGGGCACAGGTGGCAGGTACCGATTGGAGGTGGCTTTGTTGCTACGCCGCAGGACTGGCCTTCGATGGGTGCCGTGACTCAATGGCATTCAGAAAAAACGGGACAGAATCTTGCGGGTCTGCCTGCCGCAGCGGTCTTGCCCAACTGGCTGGGCCGGTTGCAGGAAGCTGGCCAGTATCGTCGGCCCGGCGAATATGGCGGCTGGCTGGGGCAGGCCTATCGCCCGCTGACGACTCGCCTTGATAAACGTGACCTTAACGACAACCCCTACTGGCGGGACTGCACCGATGCCGAGCTGAATTTTGGCATTGATGGTCTGGATGATGCCGCCGGGCTTGAGATCGACCGGCTTGACCGGCGGATGTCGCTTCTGGATCAATTCGACGCCGCTCGTCGGCAAGCTGATCTGGCCGGAAAAGCCGATCAATTTGGCCGAGTCCGGCAAAAGGCCTACGACCTGGCTGCTTCGCCTAAAATTCGTGAAGCCTTGGATTTAAAGCAGGAATCGGCCAGCTTGCGAGACAATTATGGCCGCCATCTTTTCGGGCAATCGTGCCTGATGGCCCGGCGTCTCGTGGAGTCGGGCGTTCGGTTCGTGACGGTGCATTATGACTGTTGCGACGGCTATAGCTGGGATTCGCACGTTCATTCTGACGACGTGAAAAAGTACCTATTGCCCACATTTGATCAGGCAACGGCGGCGCTGCTTGATGACCTTTCCAGCCGTGGCCTGCTTGAAGAAACGCTGGTGGTGGCGATCGGGGAGATGGGCCGCACGGCTGCACCAACGCCACGATGGGGCCGGAGCCACTGGAGCTATCTCTTTCCTGCACTTGTGGCTGGTGCCGGGGTGAAGCAGGGTTTTGTGCTGGGCAAGTCGGATAAAAACGGGGAATATATTGTGGATCGGCCGGTAACGCCGGAAGATTTGGCAGCGACGATTTATCAAAGTCTCGGCATTGATCCTGAAACGATGCTGACGGATCCACTGGGCCGCCCGATCCGGCTGGTGGATGGCGGTCAGGTAGTGCATGAACTATTCGCCTGACCCGTTTTTGGGAAGGATCAGGCTAATAGGTTGATTTCAGATTTCTCAGGCTAGCCGCTTACGCCTTTTTACGAGCATGGTTGAGGGCTTGAAGTGCATAGGCGGTGACGAGGTTCGGGTCGCCTTCGAGGAATCGGTCGGCCGGGTTGACCCACGAACCATCTGCGGCTTGGCGTTTGCCAAGAGCGGCGATGAGTTCTTCACGCCAGTTGTGTGCTTTGCCGGCCGAGTCGGTAATGGTCTCTTCTCCCAGAAGCGACATTGCCTTGGCAAAGGTGTGGTAGTAATAAAACAGGCCTTGTTGCCCCATACCCGGGTTTTCATCAAGGGAGTAATGCTTCCTTATATAGCTGAGGGCTGACTGAATACGCGGGTCGTCCTTCTTCAGCCCTGCATAAATCATGCTCTTGAGCCCAGCATAGGTCATGCCGCCATAGCTGCGGAAACCATTCGCGGCGTCACCTCCAGCGAAGCTCTGGCCTCCCTTGGCCGGGGTATAAATAAAGCCGCCGTCATTGACTTTCCCTGCCCATGGTTCGTTGTTGAACTCGCTTTTCATATTCTGACAACGTGAGACGAAAACAAGGGCTTTCTGCAGAGCAGGGTCATCGGCCGGGAGGCCAGTGTCGCGCAGGGCTTCGATAAAGAAGGATGTGTTAGAGAGGTCGGGGCGGTCGTTTGATCCGCCGTAACCTGCCCCACCAAAGTAGGCGTCAGTGCTGGGGCGGTTTTCGGTTTCGTCCCATTGCTTCTTTTTCAGGAAGGCTTGAGCGCGTGCGATCTGTTCGTTGTACTGGCCATCTTTATTGGCTTCGCGAAACGCCAGCAGGGCGATGCAGGTGGTGTAGTTGGCATGGGCAGCCGAAGGAAAGCCTCCGTTTTCACGATCCAGAAACTTTTCGAGATAAGCAACTGCCTTTTTCACAACCGGTTCGCCTGGCGCAACTCGGCCTGACCTTAAAAGAGCAGTCACCACCAGTGCCGTGATCCCCGGCTCTTTTGCCGTTGACCAACCGCCATCGGCCCCCTGACGCCCTTTCAGAAACTCAACCGCCCGTGCCGTGATCGCATCCTGCTGCCCCCAGGCCGATACGAGCCCACCCAGCGGAGCCACTGCAGCAGCCTTCAGCATGACCCGTCTTGCAAATTTGAAATCATTCATGGTCCGCATACCTCGTTGCTTATCGGATGAGATGAATTCGATTCGAGATTATTTATCGTATCGAAATGTGCAATAAATTGACAGGCCTCGGAACAGTGATGTGATGATAATGACCGCAAAACGCGAAAATAGCAAAGTTAAATCATAATCAAATTAAATCATACATTTATATGATCATATGAGTTGATACTTGAAACGATTTAATGGTAATAAACTATTAATATATTATAATATAATAATATAATTATATTAAACTCCTGTTTCCCATTTAAGGGACTGATGTGATGTGTTAAATATTATAATGAAATGATAATATTATCACATTTACATATATTAGATCAGTATTCATTTCAGTATCGTTCATTTTTGTAAAATAGTTCGCCAGAAAAAAAACTCAAAATTTTTTATTTCGAAAAAATCCATGTAAAACCGCTATTTTATAAATGTAAGATAGTTTTCTGTTATCATTTTTTTGTGTTCAGGGTATTGCCAACGAAAGTTGAGCCGATTAACTTACCCACGTTGAGCAAATTCACATTCGGTGAATTTATCTGCTCAACCACTTTGAATTGTGATCGATCTGCGTACTCCGCTCGTAGAAAGGAGAAGACTGCCGCGGGTTTACTGTCCAAGGTATTCAGGAAATCAGCTAAGGATGCTACTCGAAACGATTTTTGTTGTCTCTGGAAATCAACATAATCGAAAAATCATGGAAGACTCTGCCTGGACGAACTGTCCCCTGTAGGAGTCTAACCCACATGCAAGTCACATTCTCTGCATTCACCAGATTCTATTTCTTTTGATCTGGTCGCAGGGCTTTCAGGCGGTGGATTATCTGCCCGGACTTGTGAATGGTATTCACATCTCTGACTGTCGTGAAAGACAGTTGTAAGCTATTGTGCTTGTTAACAGGTTTCCAATGAGCGATTTATTACGCATAGTCGTATGAGAATATACTGATATTCTCATTTGATATTGTGTTTTGGTCGTGTATTGCCCGGAACGGTTCCGGTGTGATCTGTGTTTTTCCGCCATTAGGGAGATATCCGGAATGAATAAATCTTTACAACGTCGCGCATTTCTCGGTCAGGTCGCTTTCTGGCCACTTTTCGCCCGCAGAATTCCATCAAATCAAATTTATTACTACACAAATGGAACTTTACCGCCCGGCTACACTTATGTCACTGAACAACCTGTTCAATCTGTAGAACAGCCCGCCGCCCCCGTTGATACCGAAATTCAGCAGGTTGCCGCCGAAGCTCCAGCCCAGCCTGAAGCACCGCAAGCTGCTCCTGCTGAACCCGTAGCTTATGACTACGGCGATGGTGGTGTGCTTGCAGCCATGAATTCGATTCGTGCTTCTGCCGGGCTGCATGCACTGGCTTACGATCCGGGTCTCTCGGCTTCTGCATACGGCGTTGCTGCCAACTGCGCTGCACGTAATGCCCTGGTGCATTCAAACCTTGGCATGGAAAACCTTGCCATGACATTCGCACCGGCAAACGCCGCCAATATGTGGGTTAACTCGCCTGGCCATCGTGCCAATATGCTCTCAGGCGCCACGCGCGTCGGCATTGGTCTGGCCTCAAACGGTGGTTACTGGTATGTGGCCGCTATTTTCTCCGCCTGAATATGATTTCAGGCTGAGTATAAAATTTGGCCCCGTATGGCTTAATTCCAAACGGGGCTGATCATTCTTAGCGAGCGTTTATTCGCATCTTTTTGATGCATTCATCCGCGACTTCGTGATCATCAAACGCCTGCAGCCTGGCGAAGTGTTGTCAGGCTGATTCGAGCAGTTTCTTCAGCGCCCGGGGTGAAGTCAAAAACTTCGACCGAAAGATAACCGGGATAGCCAGAAGCGGCCAATGACTGCACAATTGGTCCGAAATCAACCTGACCCATGCCGGGTCCTTTCAGATTTACGTCCTGTGCGTGGGCATGGCGGGCATCAGCCCCGTGTCTTGCCCAAAGCTCAGGAACAGTGGTGTTGGGCTCTGATGACTGTGCCTTCACGTCCAGATGAAGGCGAAAATTTGGATGCCCGACACGCTCAATCAACACATTTGCCTGATCAATTGTGTTCAAAAAATTCGTTTCGGATGGTGCCAGCGGCTCCAGGCAGAGCGTGACACCACAATCAGCCAGCGTCGGCGTGAGGGCTGAAAAGACTTCGGCCGCATAGCCCATGGCTGATTCATCGCTTACACCCGGCAGCAGGTCTCGCTGCTTAGGTGAGCCAAAAACCATGATCTTTCCGCCAAGGTCGCGGCAGCATTCAGTCAGGGCCTTGATGTAGTCAAGTGTTTTGAGGCGAATGGCTGAGTCGGGTGTGGTCAGGTAAAATCCTTCGGTTTTGGCCAGAAGCCAGTGCAGACCGATACACTCCACGCCCGTTTCTTCCATGATCCGCCGCAGCTCTGACCGACGCGATGCCGAAACATCGGTAATCAGTGGGGCCAGCGTGAAAGGTGCGATCTCAAGGCCATCGTAGCCAATCGACTTTACTGACCGGCAGACGTCGGCAAAGTCCCAGTTTTCATAGAGTTCGTTACAGATACCGAATTTCATCCGAAAGTCCTTTTTTATTCAAAGGTTATATTGGCTTCTGCGAATCACTTTATCAGAGCCTTAGCTGCTTCAAAGGTGTTTCTCAGCAGCATGGCCACAGTCAGCGGGCCGACACCGCCGGGCACTGGCGTGATGGCCGATGCCACTTCAGCGGCTGAATCGTAATGTACGTCGCCGCAGAGAGAACCGTCCGATCGGCGATGAATGCCGACGTCGATCACCACCGCGCCGGGCTTGATCCAGCCCCCCTGCACCATTTCCGGCTGACCGGCCGCCACGATCAGCAAGTCGGCTTCGCGGCAGATTTCCGGTAGATTTTTTGAAGCGGTGTGGGCAACCGTCACCGTGGCATCGCCGCCGGGGCCTTTGGCTAAAAGCAAAAGGGCCATTGGCTTGCCAACGATGTTTGATCGCCCAACAACCACCGCCCTTACGCCACGAGTCGGTATTGATTCCCGAATCAGCAGTTCACGCACGCCCAGAGGAGTGCATGGCACCAATCGTGGGGTTCCAAGTGCGAGCAGACCCATATTGACGGGGTGAAAGCCATCGGCGTCTTTTTCCGGGCGAATGAGGCGGAGAACGGCTTCGCCGTCGATATGCCGTGGGAGTGGAAGCTGCACAAGGATGCCGTGAATGGCCGGGTCTTCATTCAGGCGAAGGACGTGCTCGGCAAGCTCGGACTGAGTGGTGCCGGCAGGCAGTTCGATGAGTTCATCGTGCATGCCGGCGGCCTGTGCGGCCTTGCGTTTATTTCGGACATAGACGGAACTGGCCGGTTCAGAGCCAACCAGAATCACGGCCAGACCGGGGGTGATGCCAGTTTGGTTTTTCCATTGGCGAACTTCTTCAGCAAGTTCTTTTTGCAGGGTGGCAGCCAGTTTTTTTCCGTCGAGAATGCGGGCCTTGGGCACGTTTAGACCTTCTTTCAGGGCCTGATCCATTCGCCATTTGGGCTTGTCAGTCCCTATAATAATTCTCAAGTCGGGAAATTCCCAATAGTTCATGGCGAAAGCAGGAGCCGCCACAGGTGTCTGCCGCAGAAAATGCCGGTGCCCAAGTGATCGAAAATCCAGTCACGGACCGTGAACTGCTGGCCCGTATCTGGAAGCTGGCTCTGCCGGTGCTCTTACAGCAGGCGCTTATTTATCTCGTGGGTCTTTCGGACACACTCATCACTGGCTGGTATCTCTCCAGCGATGATCTGGCCGCCGTCACGGTGGCCACTTACATTTCGTGGTTTCTGGGCGGGCTGATGGCGATCGTCTCCGCCGGGGCTTCGGCTTTGGTCTCCCGGATGGTCGGTGCCGGTGAATTTGACGAGGCAAACCGGATCACCGGGGTTTCCATGACGATGGCCACTTTTGTTGGTCTGTTTATCATGATGACCGGACTAAGCTTCGCCATGCTCCTTGTCACGGGAATTAATCTGACCGGCGATGCAGCGATTGCTGCGGCTGTTTATTTTCGGATTGTGGTGGCTGTGGCGCCGCTGATTGCCATTCGAATCGTCGGTATGACATGCCTGGCAGCGGCTGGCGATACGCGCATCGGCTCAATCGTTATGTTTGTCGTTAATGCGATTAATATATTCCTGAGCTGGGCACTGGTCGTGGGGCTTTGGGGATTGCCAAAGTGGGGAATAGCCGGGGTGGCAGCGGGCACGGCCATTGGCGAAGGCGTTGGCGGCCTTCTGATTCTCCTGGTGCTGATACGGGGGCGATCAGGTCTCAAGCTTCTTGGGCGCAACATGATTCCGGAATTATCTCGAATCAGACGCATTGTACGTATCAGCCTGCCAAGCGTGGGTGAAACAACGACGGGAATCGGCGGTCAGATTATTTACCTTTCACAGATTAATCGACTCGGTGCCATTTCAACGGCAGCGCATGGTGTGGCACTGAAGTGTGAATCAATTGCCTATCTGATGGTCGGTGGATTTGCTGCCCCGGCGGGCATTCTGGCGGGGCAATTTCTGGGTGCCGGCCGGCCTGATCTGGCGAAGCGTGCAGCAAATATCTGCCTGGTTCTTGGTAATTTGCTGCTGGCCGTGCTGGGTGTGTTGATGTTTTTCCTCGACGAAGAGATGTTTTATCTCTTTCTGGGCAAGGGTAAGCCAGAACTCGTGATCGAAGGGGCGCCCATGCTGCCTGTGGTCGCTTTTGCGATGCCGGGGCTGGCGACAATCAACGTCCTCGCCGCCACTTTTCGGGGTGCCGGTGAAACGCGCACACCCTGGTATAACACCATGATCGGATTTATCTGCTTCCGCCTGCCCGTCACATGGCTAATCGCCCGACCGGTCGATGGCAGTTTCTGGGGCTGGGGGCTGAAAGGTGCCTGGATTGCCATGCTGGTTGACCTCAACGGGCGTGGCCTTTTGCTCACCATACGCTACCTGAAAGGCAACTGGACGCAGACAAAAGTCTGAATAAACTTAATATAAAATCATGTATTGCAAATAGATCAGTTCGACTGGATACCCTCAATGAAACTTTTTCTCCGTTGCCTGCTCTGGGTTGGCGTGAGCTATCTGGCCAGCGCCATTGGGTTTGTCGGCACGGCAGTGGGCCTCGGGCCATGGTACGATTCGTTGGCCAAGCCATCGTTTACCCCGCCGAATTGGCTCTTCGGGCCGGTCTGGTCAACGCTCTATACGCTGATGGGAATCAGCATGGGGCTGATGGATTATTACACGATGATCTCGGGCGACATCGCGGCCAATCGTCGTCTGAGGCGCATTTTTATCACTCAGATCGTGCTCAATGCCCTTTGGCCGCTCGTCTTTTTTGGTGCTGGCCAACTTTGGGCCGGGCTGGTGGTGATCGTCAGCCTGGAAGTCGTGCTCTTTGTCTGGCTTGCCTATGGCTGGAAAGCGCATCGGCTGGCCACACTGATGATCGTGCCGTATCCCTGCTGGGTCGGTTTTGCTTCGTGCTTAAATGGTGCTATCGCCTGGCTTAACAGCTGATTTTTTTCAGTCGTATTCCGGCAACACGGCGATATGGGGCAAGTGGCGATACTGTTCGTCAAAATCAAGGCCGTAGCCAATCACAAACCGGTTTGGGATTTCAAAGCCAACGTAATTGGGTTCAAACGGGATTCGCTGCCGGCCGATTTTTCGTAGTAGAAAGGCGGTTTTGACTGAGTTTGGTCCGCGCTGGGAGACGAGATCATAAAGGGCTGCAATTGTGTGGCCAGTATCGAGGATGTCGTCAAGAATGATCACATCGCGCCCGCTGACATCCGGAATAAAGTCTTCATTAATTGAGACCATGCCTGATGTTTGAGTTCCGCCGTGATAGCTTCCTGCCTGTATCACGCGAATCTGCATGGGCAGAGCGATTTTTCGTGAGAGGTCGGCCAGAAACATGACGCTTCCGGTCATGACACCAATGAGCGTCAGATGCCGCCCCTGATATTCCGCTTCAATCTTTCGGGCCAGCTCGGCGATTCGTGCCTGAATTGACTCTTCCGAAATCAGAATTTCCACAGGCCCCACCTTTACTGATCTTGATAGACCTATATTGAGTCGTCGTCCCGGGTGCCAGTCTTCCTATTCTCTCTCTGTACAAAGATCATACAACCTGATTCCGGCAAAAAACAATAAAACCCTGCCGCGCCTCTGATGGCAGCTGCAGGGTTTTGATTTTCGTTCTGGCTGAAGCGAGTCTGGGGGAGTATGCTTCGGCCCGTTGGCTGGGTCTAATCAGGCGGTGACTACCTGACGGTTGCGGCGGAATTGTACAGCCCTCAGCGTGCCGAAGCCCATGCAGGCCAGCCATAAAGCAACGGAAAGTGGCTCAGGCACCTGTGTTGATGGTACGCTTGGCGTAGTATCTGTGGTTGGCGTCGTCGCCGGCGTCGTATCCGGCGAGCTCGGGCTGCTGGGTGGCAGGGTAAGTGTCGTCAGGCTGAAAGTCTGTGCCGAAGTTGGGGTCGGCAGCAGATTCAATGTGCCTTTGAAATTCGGGTCGAGATCGAGCGAGAATTTCACGACACCATTTCCTGCAAGGCCTGGATCAGGGTTGCCGGAAGCATCAAGCACCGGCTGAAAACCAGTGATCTTACCATCGGCATCGCGTGAAGGGGCCACGCCAAAGAGCATGACAAGCTGCTGCACGCCGTCGCCATTGCCCAGAAGAACGGTCAGGTTGTCCTGATTAAACCCGCTGGAACCATCAAGCACTTTTAAAGGACTTGCATTGGGGTCAGAAGGCATAACAGAGAAAGCTGGTTGAACATCAGCCTGAAAGATTGTCAGACCACTGTTGCCAGGCTTGGGTGTGAGTTCAAATGTCGCAATCTGTCCACCGAAAAGCGACGAATGCGAGAAAAATGCGGTCGCAAATGTAAACCAGCAAATTCGACGAAAAACAAGGCTGCGGGGCATCATTGTGGGTCTCCTCCGTGAAATCCTGATCCCGAGTTCCCAGACTCCTCATCAGGGTAAATCCCAATATTGCCAGCATGTTATGACTCACGCCAGCTTGGTTTTTACCCTCATTCGGGCAAGATTATTTGCTTTGATCACAGCTTCGATTCATTCAGCTTCCGGTCAGGATCCATCCAGACCGTCGCCAGTCGTCCTCACCGTTTCGAGATCATTAAGGGGCAGAACAAGCCGGCCCGGGCATGACCTCAGAAAACTTGAGGAAAAGCGATCAAATCGGAACGAATTTTGACAGAACCGTTTTTTTCGTCAAGTTCAACATCCTGCACGGCCAAGAGATTTTTTTCAGTATGTTTCCAAGTAATTTAAATACATGAACTTATGGTAATTTGCACGGCTTTCACTTTTTTTCTGATTCCAGCGAATGATTTGGGAATCATGGGCGTCTAATTATCAGGAGTTGGTGAGAAATTGCCCGAATTCTCAATCATCGAAACACTGCCGCTGACTCCGGCAAACTGGGGCAGCCAATTGAGCCATGATCCTATAGACTTCAGGCATGAGTGATTCTTCTGCAGCAGATGACCTGAAGCAAAAAGCGGTAGATTCCGCCGAGTTGGTGGTTCGTGCGCAGGCAGGTGATGAATTGGCTCGGGAATCGCTGTTTCAAGAGATTTGGCCGGTTTGTCAGCGGGTGGCGAGGCGAATGTCAGCAAGCGACGACGATGCTCTTGATATTGTGCAGGATTCAATTGTGAAGGCTCTGCTCAACCTGCCTCGTTTTGATCACCGTTCGTCGTTTAAAACGTGGATGCTGCGAATTGTTGCCAACACGGCCACTGACCACCTGCGCCGCAATCGCCACCGCCGCGTGCTGATCGATATTACATCCTGGCGAATTGGTAAAGGCTTTGCTGCCGAACCCTTTACGCAGGTTAATCCGGGGCTCGGTCTGGAGCGTCAGGATCTGCGCCGGATGATTGATGCCGCGCTGGCAAATCTCACAGAAACCACCAGAAGTGCCTTTGTGCTCTATGCGGAAGCGGAAATGACTTATCAGGAAGTGGCCGACACGCTGGGTGTGCCGCTGGGCACAGTGATGAGCCGTATCCATTCCGCTCGCAAGAAGTTACAAGTTGCGATCGAGAAGCTTGACCAGCCGACGCCCGACTCCGGCATGCATGTCAAATCTCAAGATTTTTCGAGCCAATCCATTCAGACACAACTTGGCCATGAATGCCAGATGACCGTTAAAGCATTCCTTAACAATTCCCTGAAAAGGGGTTACACATGAAAAATGATCAATCGGCCGACCGTTTCGGCAAATCGCTTGACGATCCTCAATCGCTCGTTAAGGCCTGGCAGGAATCAACGCCTGGCGTTTCTCAGGCCGACTGGGCACCGCTTTGGGCCTCAGCCGTTCATCGCGCTGCAACGGGAGAGGTTCCAACCCCTGTCGCCAAACCGATCATTGGCAGATTGGCACTTGCTGCTTCTCTGCTCATTGCCGCTCTGGCCGGCTGGCAACTGATTAACACCGGCAATTCACAGCCCGATGCTCCTTCAATCGTCTCTCAAGATTTAAACCCAGAGGAACTTACAGTCATAACCCCTGGTCTTGTCAAAATTGATTTGCAGGAGGCTGATGACCTGGCCATCATCCGGCTGGATGATCAGGCATGCACAGCGGATGCCCCTTGCCTTGAATCCGTAGAAGCTGCTACGGCTGAATCCGGCGGTACGGCACTGGCCGCTAACTTTCAGCTCTTCAATGACTTGGAATCAATCGCGACGGACCTTCGATGAGCCGCATTCGTGGTCAAGTTTCGTTTCTGATTGGTCTGCTGATCGTGCTAAGGGCTGATCTGGCTTTCGCTCAGGAAGCGCAAAAGGCTGCCGAACCACAGGATCCTCGGCAGGTCACGGCGATGACGATCCGGGCTGTCCGGGGTAAGGGCCCGATTGATCCGAAATTGGCCGGTGTTGCTGATAGACTGACACAGGTCCTACCAGGCTATCACTTTGCGCTCATTCAAGGGCGCACAGTCAGACTT
>JBILGL010000127.1:0-9453 GCA_044351075.1 Isosphaeraceae bacterium
CAACAGTTGCAACAAAACATGAAACGCTCGATAAAATTCCCCTTGGTTCTCTTTTTGTGCAATTTTTTCACTCTGGTTATTTCCAATGGACTGATTGCAGAAGCTATTAAACCGCCGACACTTGAAGAGATTGTTTCCGCCCATCACGACGTCATTACCGATTATGCGCTATCGCTTCCTGGCGGGCCCACTTACGAAGCTCTTTTGCCGCTCTTGCCGCCTGTTCGATGGGTTTTCTCTGAATTTCGTCATTATCCCGTTGTGCTTTCTGCTCCTACCGCAACTGTGAAGGGGCGCATTGCTTCAAACGGCTCTGGCCTCAATCCGCTGGCAAATAATCCACCAACATGGAAAGAAGCAGGCCGCGAATTGCGAATTTTGATTGGCAACGGAGTCGAGCGATTCGGCCATGATCTGAAACGTCTGGGCGAAGGCCGATGGCTCGATGGTTACAAACCGGTCTGGGTGGTCGATTACATTTCCCAATCAGGTACGAAATGGCAATTACAGGTTTTTGCCGCCGTCGAACCCGATCTGGCAGCGGTTGGTGCACTCTGTTTTGAAATCAAAAACATCGCCGGCTCGCCTGAAAAAATTCAATTGAAATTGGCTGAACGAAATAATGCCGAACAACTTTTTGAAAATGAGAAATTAAAACCGCCTGCCAAAACAGCAAAAAAAACAGCCAATCCTGCCGCACTTTCAACCAACCCGGCGCACTGGTTAAAGTCCGATCAAGTACTAAAGCCGGATCCCGAAAATCCGCTGGTTTATCAGGCAGAACTGAAACCAGGTGAAGCAGTATCGGCGATCTTATTAACAAAGCCAACATCCGTTGTATTTAATCCGGAATTTGAATCGCGGCGGGCCAATTGCATTTCCATCTGGGAAAAACTACAGGAAAAAGGACCGAAATGGCATTTTCCCGAACCGCTGATTGAAAATGCCTGGCGGGCCCACCTGATTGCAATTGGCATGATTATATCCGGTAAAAGCCCGGATTATAGTGCGATTAACGCCTATGATCATCTTTACATGACAGAAGGCTCTGACATGCTTCGGGGCCTCGCTTTCTGGGGCCAGAATGATCATCTTAAGCGAGTAGCCGATGCCCAGTTTGCCTTTGTTCGTACCGACACACGCACAGCCGTTGCTGGTATGAAGCTCACTCTGGCACGCGACCTGGCCGAAATCACTGGCGATCCATCGTATTTTATCAATCAGGAAATAAAATGGGCCCAGTCACGCGATTTCATTTTAAATAATATCGATGCTGAACATGGCCTGCCGCCGGCTGATCGCTATGCTGGTGATTTGGGCGGAGCGGTGCTGAATCTGAGGTCAAGCTCCGTTTGCTGGAAGGGCTTGCGAGATATTGCATTTGCCATGAAATCAAACGGCCGTCTCGACGAAGCAAATGCAATCGAGCAGAAGGCAGAGACGTTGCGAAAATATATCATCAAGGCGCTGGAAACGTCAGAAAAACGCTACAACGACCCTGATTTCGTACCGATTGGTTTCTTCGGCAAGGACGAGCCGGTCAAGCGAGTGCCTGATACCCAACTTTCAAGCTATTACAATCTGATAATGGGCAATGTGCTTGACTGCGGCATTCTTGGGCCGGATCGCGAAGCAAAAGTCATTCGATACCTTGAAAACAGGGCCGGGCTCTCGATGGGCCTGCCGCGTACGCGCCCCTTCTGGCCCAATAGCCCTTACTTCGGGCAGGACGGTGTGGCACCACTCTATGGCCTGCGTAATTCATGGACACGCCTTCGCCTTGATCAGCCTGATCATGCCCTCGTCACGCTCTATGGCTGGCTGGCGCATGGCATGTCGCGGCAAGGCTTTGTGCATGGTGAAGGTGTGCGATATACGGGCGGCGATGCCGATGGCCGCTACTTCCACCTGCCGCCTAATTCCTGCTCGTCGGCCAATTGGCTGACCCTCCTCCGATTCCTGCTCGTCGCCGAGTGGGACACCAATTTCGACGCCACTTACGACACTCTTCGACTGCTCGACGCCACGCCGCCTGCCTGGATGGAAGATCGGAAACGGATTGAGTTTAGCAATGCTCCATCGCGGTTTGGCAAAGTCAGTGTGAAAGTAGAGAGCAGGGTGGAAAAAGGCCAGATTGATGTGGCACTTGACTTGCCCGCAAAACGGCCTCAGGAAACAACCATCCGGTTCCGCTTGCCAAAGCCCTATAAGGCCAATTTTCTGCAAATAGGCTATCGAAAAATCATGCCGGACGATCGCGGACGGTTTTCGCTTCAAGACTTGCCCAAGCAATCGTCAGGTGTGCTGTATCTGATAAAAAATCAATAACTTGGGAGTGAATGTTTTGGAGTTCCTGAGGATTAAAGAGCTTCGCTGAAACATGAATGATTGATGAAAAAGCGGGATTTTGCAGTCCCTCATCTGTTTTGAAACGTATTCATTACAGGAGGGGAAGAAAAAAACAATGAACACCATAAATGGTCCGGGATCTTTAAGCAACGTCATTGCAGCGGTTTGCAGCATATTTGTCCCGGGTTTGGGCCAGCTCGTTCAAGGTCGGATATTCAAGGCTGCATTTCTTTTCGTCATGGCTGCGGTGCTCTGGTTCTTTATGCTGGGCTGGCTTGTGCATATCTGGGCGATTTTGGATGCCGCCGTGTGGCAGCCGAGAGTGGTGGTGAAGAGTGCCCCAAAAAAACACCGAAGTTCTTCAAGTGCTGAGCTTTATCATGCAATTCAAATGCCGGCTGAACAAATATCGCTGTAACCGGCGATGAGCGAATAAACAAAGAGATCCCGAACCATTTGTGAATGGCCGGGATCTTTTTATTCTATATCTATTCGATCGGCCTCAGATTCGACGCCCAGCATATTTCCCAAAGGCTGGCTTGGCAATGAATTTCACAGGTCTCACAGGAATCATCGGTTTGATCTGCCTGCGACCCTGAAGAGGCCTGGTAGTAACTGGCACGGGTTTGGCGGCCACGGGCGGCAGATCAGGGCGGGCCATGACGGGCGGTTTGACACCAGCATCAGCCAAGGCTTTTCTGGCTGTTTCAATGGCAGCTCGATCTGCAGCAATCAAGTCGAGATCTGCGATAGTAAGATTGGATTTACTCATAATATTAATTAGATCGGCAAATGTTTTGTCGATCGTCTCCTGCGAGACCTTAGAGCCTGCAAACAGGGCATTAAATGCAGTCTTTGCATCATCAGTTGAAGTGCCGCCGGCAACGGCCCGGGCCATCTGATTCATGACATTTTCTATGGCCGGACCATCAATCTTCACTCCGCTCATAGCGATTTTAAAGCCATCGTCCATCAGGGCCGTCATGTCGGCGATTGTCACCGACGACTTAGTGGCCAAAGCCTGAAGATCGGTCTTCATTTTATCCATCGCCGTTTTGAGATTATCCTGCAGCGGTGATCCGCCCATGATCGGCGTTGGTTTTGCACCCAAATTTCCGCCGATATTGCCTAGAATCGGTAAAACGCCGAGTTCACTGAGGCTGCGCATCATGTCAGCCTGATGCACTTTCGACATCAGATTGCCAATCAGCGAAGGTAAGATCATTCCGGGTTTAATGCTTGCGAGCATGCCACTCAGGCCCGAATGCGAAAGCACGATACGATCTTCCATCAAATCGCATCCAATAACAGCCCGACGACTGCCGCGAATCTTTCTCGAACCACCGGAACGAAGACTATTCTTAAAAAATACCCATTTTTTCATCGAAATTGCCTTTCTTTTGGAACGATGCGATACTCTACGCTTTTATGAATCAAATTATATTATCTGGCAACTCAATAAAAAAGTCATAATTTGATACAAATTGATACCGAAAGATCCCATAGTCGATCCTGAATCATTAATTACTTTATTTTTTTCTCAGTTTTCAAATGAGATAAACCCAACTGATGATACTTAAAATTGCAAATTCGATGAATTTGATTTTGATCTCATTTTTCGGTATTCTCAGAGATCTTGACAAGAATCGCCCAGTCCAAAATCAATAGCAGCCTTGAAGGTGATCGTTCACCATGAAAAGCACTCGTATCTCAATCTCTGTTATTTTCCTTTTCTGCTGCAAAGGCCTACTGCAAGCGGCTGAACCGCCGGCTCTCAAAGTGCTTTTTCTGGGTGATAATGGCCATCACCAGCCCGCTGCCCGATTCGCTCAGGTGGAAGAAACACTCGCCAGACGCAACATCAAACTGGTTTACACCGGCAACCTCGCCGAACTGAATGCGGAAAATCTGGCAAATTACGACGTTCTGGCCGTCTATGCCAATCACGACAACATAGCACCTGGCCAGGCTAAGGCGATTCTTGATTATGTCGCTTCAGGCAAGGGTTTGGTGCCTCTGCACTGTGCCAGCTACTGTTTTCGTAACAGCGATGATTATGTGAAACTTGTCGGAGCCCAGTTTCAGCGGCACGGCATGGAGCTTGTTCGTACTAACATCGCCGCCCCAAAAGACGCGCTGATGGCAGGTTTTGGCGGGTTTGACAGCTGGGATGAAACCTACGTCCACACAAAACATAATCCTGAAAACCGCACCGTGCTGGAAACACGCACGGAAGGCAACGGCGAGGAGCCTTGGACATGGACACGCACACATGGCAAGGGGCGAGTCTTTTACACGGCATGGGGGCACGATGCCCGCACATGGGGGCACCCCGGCTTTCAAAACCTGCTTGAACGTGGCATTCGCTGGGCCGCCGGGCAAGACCCCACCATCGCTGGCCCATGGAATGATCGGCCTCAAGTTCTTACACCTCCTGTAAAACAGGGTGATTTCAGCTATATTCCCGGCAAGTTGCCATTCTACCCCAACAGCCCGAAATGGGGTGTGCAGGGCGAGCCAATCACCACCATGCAAGCCCCGCTGGTGCCCGAAAAGTCGATGCGCCACATCGCCGTGCCGGAAGGCTTTCGTCTCGAATTATTCGCCGCCGAGCCGCAGATCGAAGGCAAGCCGATGGCGATGAACTGGGACGAACGAGGGCGGCTCTGGATTATTGAAACCGTTGACTATCCGAACGAATTGCAGGAGCCCGGCAAAGGCCGCGACCGCATTCGGATCTGCGAAGACACCAACGGTGACGGCAAGGCCGACAAATTCACGATTTTCGCCGACAAACTTTCAATTCCGACATCGCTGATCTTCTCTCAGGGTGGCGTGATAGTGCACCAGGCCCCCGATACGCTCTTTTTAAAGGATACCAACGGTGATGATGTCGCCGACGAGCGGCGTGTTATTTTCACTGGCTGGGGCACGCGAGACACGCATGCCGGGCCTTCGAACCTGAATTATGGCCTTGATAACTGGATTTACGGCATTCTGGGCTATTCTGGCTTTGAAGGGAAAATTGGCGGCGAACCGATGCGATTTTCCACAGGTTTTTACCGCTTCAAGCCTGATGGCTCCAAAATGGAATTTCTGAGGAATACCTCCAACAACTCGTGGGGCGTGGGCATCAGCGAAGAAGGTGTGCTTTTCGGCTCAACAGCCAATGGCAATCCGTCGGTGCACATGCCAATCCCCAACCGTTACTATGAGCAGGTTCGCGGTTTTTCCAGCAAAGTTTTACCGATGATTTCGGAAACCGCACTGATGCATCCGATAACCGACAAAGTACGCCAGGTCGATCATCATGGCAATTTCACAGCCGGTGCCGGGCATGCTATTTACACTGCCAGATCCTATCCGCATGAATACTGGAACCGTGCAGCATTTGTCACAGAGCCAACGGGTCATATTGCGGCGACTTTTGTCATTGAGCCGCTGGGTGCCACTTACACCAGTCGCAACAGCTGGAACCTGCTGGCTGGCAACGATGAATGGGTGGCACCCATTTCCGCTGAAGTTGGCCCTGATGGCCAGGTCTGGGTTATTGACTGGTATAACATCATTGTGCAGCATAACCCCACGCCACAGGGCTTTGTCACCGGCAAAGGTAATGCGTATGAAACCAACTTGCGAGACAAGAAGCACGCCCGGATTTATCGCGTGGTTTACGGCGACAAACAGGCTTTGAATAAAAAATCGCTGGCCGGGGCGACGCCTGAAGAAATGGTCGCCACGCTGGCCGACACCAATGCCTTCTGGCGGCGGCATGCCCAGCGACTGCTTGTGGAGCGAGGCAAAAAAGATGTTGTTCCTTCACTTGTCAAACTTACCGGCAATCAGGAATTTGATGCGATTGGCTTAAATGCTGGTGCAATTCACGCCCTTTGGACACTCGCAGGCCTGAATGCCGTGGAAGAAAATCTGGCTGTTGTCGAATCTGCACTCGATCATCCTTCGGCCGGTGTGCGTAAGGCGGCGGTTGAAGTTCTGCCAAAAACTGGCAGTCATGCCCTTTCTGCCCTGCTGAAACATGGTGTGACAAACGACAGTAATTTACAGGTTCGGCTCTCGGCCCTGCTGGCAATCGCCGAGATCGAGCCCTCGGCCGAAGCATCTTCCGCCGTGGTGACCGCCATGCATCAGCCGGAGAACCTGACGGACAGCGTGCTCGCCGACGCTATTGTAATGGCACTCGCCCGGCATGAAAAATTTGCACTTGCCGCATTGGCGGCAGACCGCACACTGCCCACACCTGACCGGGGCGAAACCGGCAAGGCACTCTCTCGAACCCTGAGTATTTTTGGTGAACACCTTGGCCGGGGCGGCGATCCAGCACAGGCAACAGCATTTGCCGTTTCGCTGGCCGATCTGAACCCAACACTTGCCGAACCGATTTTAGCCGGATTTGTGGCGGGATGGCCTGCGGATGTCGTCGTGAAGGATAGCCCCGAGCTGGGGCGATCGCTGGCGAAGCTGCTGGCCAGCCAGAATGCTTCAGGCAAGGGCAGGGTTCTGCAACTCGCCAAGGCATGGAAAGTCAATTCTTTGTCGGCCCAGGCCAAAGAGATTGCCGATATTTTCCTCAAGCAAGTGTCGGATACAAAGGTCGCCGATGCGGATCGTGTTCAGGCAGCCAGCCAGTGGGTTTTGCTGCGTGGCGATGACCCATCGGCAATTCAGCAGTTGGTTGATCTGATCACACCGCAAATGGATTCATCGCTGGCCACTGGTCTAGTCGGTACGCTTGCTGATGCCAGGGCGGGCGAAGCGGGGGCTGTGATCGTCGATAAAATACCGGGCTGGACACCTTCCGTAAAACAGGCGGCGATTGGCCAGATGATGACCAAAACGGCCTGGGCAAAAATACTGGTTGACGCAGTGAAAGCCAACATGGTGCCGCTGACGGAGCTTGCACTCGATCAACGAACGGCGCTGGCAAATCATCCGGATAAAGCGTTGGCTGCTGAAGCCAAGCGGCTGATTGAGTCAAAAGGTGGTCTGCCGAGTGCCGATCGTCAGAAGGTCATAGAGCAACTGGCTTCGATATCGACGACTAAGGGCGATCCGGCGGCCGGGCGGAAGGTCTTTGAAAACAACTGTGCCAAGTGTCATCGCCATAGCGGTGTGGGCAATTATGTCGGGCCTGACCTCACCGGCATGGCCGTGCATCCGAAGGCCGAGCTGGCGGTTCATATTCTTGACCCGTCTCGCTCTGTGGAAGGAAATTTCCGGGCATACACTGTGGCAACGACCGATGGCCGCGTGCTCACGGGCCTGCTGGCGAGCGAATCTAAAACGGCCATTGAGCTTCTGGACGCCGACGCCAAAACCGTAAGCCTGCCGCGGTCTGACATTGATCAGATGGCGGCAAGTGCCAAGTCGCTCATGCCCGAGGGCTTTGAAAAGACGCTTTCGGAGAAGGACCTGACCAACCTGCTGGAATTCCTCACGCAGAAAGGCCGCTGGCTGCCACTTTCAATTGACAGGGTGGCCACAGCAATTTCCACCAAAGGGTTGTTTCACGATGGCGATAACGGCCCGGATCGACTTGTGCTGAAGGACTGGCAAAGGCGCGAGGTAAAGGGTGTGCCCTTTGATTTTGTGGACCCACGTGGCAAGGCAACGAAAAATCTCGTTCTGCTATACGGCCCACAGGGCTCAATGCCACCGAAAATGCCCAAAAGCGTTGCCCTGCCGGTGAACGCACCCGTGAAGGCTCTGCATCTGCTTTCAGGCGTCTCCGGCTGGGGATACCCAGCCAGTAGCAAGGGTTCCGTCTCGATGGTTGTACGCCTGACGTATGACGATGGATCTACTGAAGATCACAAGTTGATTAATGGCGAGCATTTTGCCGACTATATTCGTCGGGTTGACGTGCCGGGTTCTGATTTTGCCTTCATGGCTGGTGGCCAGCAGATGCGATACTTGAAACTGATGCCCGGAAAATCAAATGCAATTAAGCAGGTTGAGCTAGTCAAAGGCCCTGATCGCTCAAGCCCGATAGTACTGGCCATTACGGCTGAATTGCCCGAAGGAGGGCATTAAGCGGTCAAAAGCATCAAGCAGACGTCAAATCACCGCATCCGCACATATTCTACCGGGCAATTCGGTAGGGAGAGCAGAAACATGCGGCCGTAGGGCTTGGTGGCGATTCGTGGATCAAGCACATGCACGCTGCCATAGTCGCTTCCCGTACGAATCAATCGGCCGAAGCCCTGGCGGAATTTAATCACAGCCTCTGGAACCTGATAATCAAAAAATGGATTCCCGCCCTGTTTTTTCAGGTGCTCAACCCGGGCTTCCAACAGGGGATGATCCGGCACGGCAAAGGGTAATCTTACCACGATTAGCTGAATCAGACTCTCGCCGGGAATATCCACCCCCTGCCAGAATGAGTCAGTGCCGAAAAGCACACTCGGGCGGCCCTGCTGAAACTCTTTTACCAGTCGTGAAACCGGCATCCCCTCGCCCTGAGTCAGCAGGGCAATGCCTGCCCGGTCAAAATCGCTTCGAAGGCGATTGGCCATCTTTCTTAACATTTCAAACGACGTAAATAAAACAAGCGTCCGGCCCTTCGTTTCAAGTGTCCTTACACGCACCTGCTCACTTGCCTGATCAAAGTAGCGCTCTCTGTCAACCGTCGGGTCAGCCAGATCAGGATAAACATAAAGCTTTGCCTGTTTCTGGTAGTCAAACGGGCTGTCAAGCTGGATTGATGGCCCCATCTCCTTTTCAAAGCCGATACGCTTATGAAAATGACGAAACTGCGGCGGTTTATCCACCGCCAGTGTCGCAGATGTCAAAATGCAAACAGGAACCTGTTCAAAAAGATGACTGCGGAGGTCTGGGCCGGTATCCAGCGGAGCTGAAACAATTGTGAAACGAGTGTTAACACCAGTCCTGATTGCATCAGCCACTGGTGTGCCAGGCTCTCTGCCACGGTTTTCCGCTTCAATCCAATAGACCATGGAGGGGTTTATCTGCCTGTGCCAGAAGAGGATGCTGTTGTGCATTTCGGCAAGTCGGTCAGCAAAAGATTGTATTTCAAGTGCCTGCTCCTCGGATTGCATTTGATCGATCCGGTATGTCAGGGCACTC
>JBILGL010000517.1:0-3521 GCA_044351075.1 Isosphaeraceae bacterium
GATTTTCAAGCCGGGGCTGATCCATAGGAAAATCAAGTGCGGCATTTAATTCGGCAGCATATTGCTCGTGGCTGGAAAAAGCCCCTGTAAGATCCGGCAGAAATTGACCTGAGTGGCGAACCAATCCCGTTGGCGGTGAAAGGTCAACGCGTGAATCGCCCCAGGGCAGTTGCCAGAGATTGTCAGTCGCCAAATCAAAATATGACATTTGACTAGACAATCTCGCCCAGCGCATTCAGCAAAGCATCAATCTCGGCATCTGTGCCCACCGTGATACGCAATGCCGGTTCGCGGCCGGGATACTTCATTAAACGCACAAGAATATCGCGATCACGAAGCGCGTTGTAAACTTCGCCCGCCGGCGGGCCACCCTCACACCAGACAAAATTCGCCTGGCTCGGCGGCACAAGATAACCAAGCTCTGCCACCCCTGTGGCCAGCCGCTGCCGGGTGGCGATAATCCGTGAACGCGTCTGCCGCAGCCATTCCTGATCTAAAAGTGCCGCCGTGCCGCCAGCCAGCGAAAGCATGTCACAGTTGTAAGAATCTTTCACTTTATTCAGCCCTGTGATGATCTCAGGCCTGGCGATGCAGTAGCCCAGCCGCAGGCCGGCCAGGGCATAACCTTTAGAGAATGTACGGGTCACGATCACATTACTGTGACTTTTGACAAGTTCAACGCAATTGGTATCGGCAAAGTCGCCATAGGCTTCATCGACCACCAGCGGGCAAGGCAGACTCTCAGCCAGCCGGGCCACCTGATCAGGCGGCATAACGGTGCCCGAGGGAGAATTCGGGTTGGCCAGATAGAAAATGCGAGGATTCTTGAGATGGGCCAGGTCGGCCGGCTCAAGCGACCAGTTGACCGGATAGGGAACGACTTCAAAGCGTGCATTTTGCAGGTCAGACAGCGTTTCATAAAGAATATAGCCGGGCTGGGCTGAGGCAATCACATCGCCGGCCCCGGCAAAGCTGCGGGTGAGGATGGTCAGAATGTCGTCAGATCCGTTGCCGGCCATAATCCATTCCGGCTCGACACCATTCAGGGCGGCAGCGGTTCGGCGAAATTCACTGGCAACTGGGTCGGGATAGAGACGCAGACGACCTTCCTGCAGAATACCCATCATCGCCTCAGCCACTTTTGTGCTCGGCGGATAAGGGTTTTCATTCGTATTGAGCTTGATAAAAGTGCGGTCGCGTGGCTGCTCGCCGGGCACATAGCCCGTCATGGCGTCGATGTGTGAAAGAAAGTAGCTCATTTTTTTTCGGATTTCGATGATTGTTTCTTGTCAGACTACATCTGTTAAAAGTAGCGGCGGTGCCTTTTGGGCGATTTGTTGAAGGGCATCGCCAGAAACACGCTGAACAGTCCATTCGTCCATTGGCAGTGCCCCCAATGATCTGTAAAAGGCGATAGCGGGGCTGTTCCAGTCGAGCACCGACCACTCAAACCGGCCATAGTTTCGCTCAACGGCAATTCGGGCAAGTGTCGTCAGCAATGCCTTGCCAATCCCCCGGCGCCGGTATGCCTCTCGCACGTACAGATCTTCGAGATAGAGCCCCGGCTTGCCCAGAAACGTACTGAAATTGGTGAAATAGAGGGCAAAGCCCGCCGGCTGGTTAGACCATTCGGCCATGATCGCTTCGCAGGCAGGCCGGGGGCCGAAAAGATGCTCGTGAAATTGCTCAGCTGTGGCCACAAATTCATGTTCCAGCTTCTCAAAAACGGCCAGTTCACGAATATGACTGACAATTGTCGGGCAGTCGTCGGGTCTGGCTGGTCGAATCACAAGGCTCATCTTATTTGCCACCTTCAATGCGGCCTTCGGTGCGAATCGTCACACTGGCTTTATGAGCTGTCAACCCTTCGACATCCGCCAGATGCGTGATCTCAGGAGCAATTTGCCGCAAGCCTTCGGCAGTCAGGTGAATCATGCTGGTGGTGCGAAGGAAGTGGTTGGCCGTGAGCCCACTGGCCCAGCGAGCCGTGGCCCCTGTGGGCAGCACATGGGAAGGGCCTGCGGCGTAGTCTCCGGCAGCCACAGGCGTATCGTGCCCGAGAAACATCGCACCCGCGTTTGTCAGACGTTCGGCAATCTGTAATGGATCAGCCGTCGAAACATGCAAATGCTCAGGGGCCATCTGGTTAGATAGCTCAATCGCGGCATCGGCATCAGCCACACGAATCAGGGCACCATATTGCTCAAGAGCATCGCGGGCCAGGTCGCCACGCGAAAGCTGTGCCAGTTGATTTTCGAGTGCAGCGGCCACCTGCTCGATCAGCTCGGGCACCCAGGTGACAAGTAGCGATGAGCCGGGCGAATGCTCTGCCTGACTGATCAAATCTGCCGCAATGTATTCCGGCTTGGCCGTTTCATCAGCGATCAAAAGCACTTCGCTCGGCCCTGCGATCGAATCAATATCCACCTGCCCATAAACGGCTTTCTTGGCCAATGCGACGAAGAGATTACCGGGTCCGACAATTTTATCAACTGGCGCAATGCCCTCCACCCCATAAGCCAGCGCACCCACCGCCTGAGCCCCGCCGACACGATAAACTTCCGTCACGCCCAGCAAATGGCAGGCGGCCAGCAGTTCGCGGTTGTATCCACCAAAGTTTGTCGGAGGCACAACCACCGCAATCTCGCTGACACCGGCGGCCTGAGCGGGAACGACCGTCATGATCAGGCTCGACGGATAAGCCGCCGCCCCGCCCGGAATGCAGACGCCCACTCGCCGCAACGGCCGATAACGCAGCCAGATGCGCCCATCAATCGCCGATAGTGGCTTGGAATCGTGGTGCAGTATCGATTGCTGAAAGGCCATCACATTGGCCTTCACCCGCTCAATGGTCGCTTTGAATTCGGAAGAAACTGATGCCGCAGCCTCGGCCAGTTCAGCGGTCGATACCCGCATGGACTCAGGCGTAAGTTTCGCACCATCAAGCTGTTCGGTGTATCGCAGCAGAGCCTTGAGACCCTCGGCCTGAATATCTGCCAGAATGCGATCCACCACAGATACTGGCGGCAGCGGCTCGCCGAAAACGCGGATGGTCAGCTCACGGCCACGCGGGCTGACGATATCGCCCCGGGGCGAAAGGCTCTTGCGCAGGGCTTCCAGATGGGCCAGGCCTTCTGCCCGAGTGGTGGTCAGGTCAAGGCGTTTCAGTTTTGGCAAAGTGTTTGATGTTGTCGGCATTTTTCTGAAAATCGGCGATCATTCTGGTTTTTTCTACCGCTTAAGAATAATAATTTCCTCCCTTTTTGAAAAGAAATAACAAGTATGCGTAAGCCTCTGCGTTACATCTTCAGAAGCAGTATAAAGCACCTGCAAACGGAATCATGAGAAAGGGATGCCCAAAATGTCGGACCGTCGATTCACTGAGCGAATGATTGAAAAACTTGTCGATTTGGCCCAGCCTTGGACGATGGTGGGCCTCACTGCCCTGCTATTCTGGGGAATGAGCATGGGAATGGGTATTCGCTATATTCCGACTGCACGAGACCTTAAAATACAGGACG
>JBILGL010000075.1:0-11656 GCA_044351075.1 Isosphaeraceae bacterium
GATAAATTTTTCGTTCTGATCGACCGTCAAAAAACCCATGGCTCTTAGAGCAGTTGTGACAACAGAAATTGCACGTGGAGACCAGCCCAGGCTGAGTTCAATCTCGCTGGCAGTTAGACCATTGACGCCAAGTTGCTGAACAAACTGTGTTCGGCAGGCAACGGCGCAAAGTATTTCTGTTGAAAGTCGGCCACGATAGAGGTCAAAAACGTTAGCCGGATCAATTGAAGGCGACTCAAAATTCATATTAATTCTTGGAATTTGAAGTATTTATGTACAGAACTGGATCACATCGTTCGGCCACCATCGATGACCACTACCTGCCCGGTCATGAGGGTTGAGACATCGGCAAGGAAAACGATGGCATCGGCAATATCATCAGGGCTTGACGGGCGTTTCATGGGTGTGAGTGCCATGGCAGATTCAACCATATCCTGATGATCAGCCAGCCATCGCGTCTGAACCGGGCCTGGAGCAACAGCATTGACTCGCACTTCAGGTGCAAATGCGCGGGCCAGACTTTTAGTGAGGGTGATCACAGCTCCTTTGCTGGCGGCATAGGGAATTGACGAGCCGGAGCCGGCCAACCCCGCCACAGAAGCGACGTTCACAATATTGCCATTTGTTTTTTTTAAGTGTGGCATTGCCGCACGACAACAGCTGAAAAGCCCTTTGACATTAACATTTAATATGTCATTCCAAACTTGCTCAGTCACCGCTTCAAGGTCTGTATGGGCGATAAAATGAGTCGTTCCAGCATTATTTACCAGCACATCCAGTCCGCCAAAACGATTTACAGTGGCATCAATCATCGATCGTACATCGTGATCATTCGCTACATCGGTTTTGATCACAAGCACTTCTGCCCCACGATCACGAACACCCTGAGCCGTTTCTTCGGCGTCTTTTTCTGATCGCGAATAATTCACAACGACCTGATAACCACGATCAGCAAGCTGCCAGGCGGCCGAACGGCCAATGCCCGTTGCGGAACCGGTAATCAGTGCCGTTTTTTTGCGTTCCATGATGCAACCGCCTCAATTCTTACGTGATTAGACACCATGGGTTAAGTCGAAAACGAATCGTTGATATTCTATTATCTTGCCAAACATTCCCATTTACGGCAAGCCGAGGCGTCTCGATCAAAACGACATGATTTCGAAATTACCAATTTGAAGATCGTCGGCAAACCAGCCCGACGATCTCTCATGGTTCAGAGATTACAACTGTTATTCCGAGCCTGTCCCCGGTGGGTTGGCAATGTATTCACCCTTGAGGAACTTCAAAATGACAGAGAGTTCTCGGTCTGCCAGCTCGGTTTCATCAAAACCGGGCATCTGATCCTTAGCTTCCATAAACCCATACCGGTCAATAGCTTCTGGATGACGAATCATACGATCCATCCAGCGATCGCTTCCCCATCCGAACAGATTCGGGGCTTCTTCTTCGCCACCTTCACCCATTGAACCTTCCGGATCGACCATGTGGCAACGCCCACAGTCTTTTTTGAAGAGTTCAAGCCCCGGGTGATTGGCCACTTCTTCTTTCGCAAGCCAATCGGCAGGCGTTTCGTCGTCCTTGACTTTGGCAAAACTGGCCACAAAATCGGCCACTTTGTCAAGCTCGTCGGGCTTTAATTTTGACGATTTCTTCCATCGCTGCATCCCACCACACTGTGGCGTGGTGCCGAAGAATTTTCGGTCCGATGGATTTTCCAGAAGACCTCGAATCCATGCCCGGCTACCAAAACCACTCAAGTCCGGTGCCACCTGTTTTGTCATGGCAAGCTTGCCATCAGACCCGCGTTCCATAGCCCCTTTGTTGTCGTAATAATGGCAGGAAAGACATTTCTGCTCAAGCACCTGATAGCCCGTATGAAGAGGGTCATTCAGAAGCACATAGCGAGAGCCTTCGGGAGGCACCCCCGCCTTGGGATGTCCTGCAAGATAGAGTGCCCGTTGTCGGGCAATATCGGCCTTAACACGATTCGCCTGAAAATCATCATTTCTTTTGTCTTCGTCGAGTGCCTGCATCGTCAGCAATCCAGCGACACCAACGAGACCAAAGACCAGTGAACAAGCCAGAAAATGAGAAAGTTTATCAGGCAGTATCTTATTGAGTAGAGGGAAGGCCATGAGAGCGGCCACGATTGCGCCTGGTACAATAATTGCGCCGATAATTTCGTTTTCGCCTGCAAATGCTGGGTTCTTAAGCAGTTGGAAAAGGCTGAGAAAGTACCATTCGGGGCGGGCCGGGTAGTCGCTTGAGCTTGGTTCCGCCGGTGCATCAAGCGGAGCGCCTCGCTCGGCAATCGCGAAAAACGCCACCACGCCTAACACAGCGCAGCTGACAAGAGCATCCATAAAAACTTGCTTCGGCCAGAACGGTTCGGAGCCAGTTGCATTTTTTGGGGCCGTCACACCATGACGACGAAAAACAGCGATATGTGCCGCGAGCGTAAGGACTAACAGTCCTGGTAAAACGCCTACGTGGAGGCCAAAAAAACGAGTCAGTGTCTGGTTGCCATATTCACTGCCGCCAACAACGACTTTTTGAACTTCAGCACCAACCAAGGGTGTGATACCCATGATGTTGGTTGCAACTTTTGTTGCCCAGTAACCTTTTTGATCCCAGGGCAATAAGTAGCCAGTCAGGCTGAAGCCGAGTGTGATGAACAACAATATCATGCCTAGCCACCAGTTGACTTCTCGAGGGGCTTTATATGCCCCTGCAATAAGCACTTGCAGCAAGTGTAGAAAGAGCAGGATAACCATGGCCTGGGCACCAAAATGATGAAGGCCGCGGATAAACCAGCCACCGACCATCTCGTAGCTGATGTAATAGACCGAACCCCATGCAGTTGATGAACTTGGGCTATAGGCGGTCATCAAGAGAACGCCAGTAACCAATTGAATCATAAAGGCGGTGGTGACTGCGGAGCCAAAGACATACCGCCAGCGAGCGCCACCCTTGACAGGCTCGTCAAGGGTTTCATGCAGCAGGTGTTTGTAGCCAGTGCGGTTGTCGAGCCAGTCGGAAAATTGCTTAAGCAAGGGTGGTCTTCTCCGGTATGGCGGTGCGGAATCTGAGAAACTTGACGCGGATTTCTGGATCTTCAGCGGCAGACAGCTTTACTTCAAGTGTGTCCATACCGCGTGGAGGAACAGCGTTTTTGGGCTTACCATCAAATTCGAAAGTGCTGGTATGGCAAGGGCAGAAGAAGGTTTTCCCTTCGGGCCCGAGGCTCACGGCACAGCCAAGATGGGGACATTCAGCCGAAAATGCAGTGACGTCCTTCCCCTGGCGAATCAACCAAACAGAGCCAATCGGCTCTTCGGGATACTGGACCCAGGCATCTTTGGTTTTACCCAGCACAGGGAAGACTTTAGGCACGCCTTCCTCCAGATCTGAGAGTTTTGCGAGAGCCTGAAAGCCATCGGCACCGGAATCATCGGTACCTGCCGATTTGCCTTTAAGAATAGGTGAGAGGATAAAAGCAACGCCAGGAATGGAGAGCACTGCACCAATCACCGAACCCAGAACCACGCTGGCAATGGCGTGAAAAGTACGGCGTGAAGGCTGATTAACCTGTTCTCCGGATGGGGTTACACCCACTTTTTTGACCTCCCGAAGTCTGTCTGAAAAGGAAGTTTGTGAACGATTTTACCAGAGGAAAGTTCGGTGAAATGGCCAGCAGGCCATGGTTGCAGGTGGGATTCAAACAAGGCCGGGATTCCCCCGCCCTTAAGTTATATTTTCTACCAATCCGTCTCAGAAATTGCCAGAGTGTATTCCTTTGTACACTTCCCGATTTTTAGATTCAATTATCAGATAAAAATTATTTAACTGATTAATTTGTATGGTCTTGCGATATGAGAAAAAAAATCCGCCTGAAATCAGGCGGATTTTGCAAACACATTTGCGATTTTGAAATGCAAAGGCTTAGCCGACCTTGGCCAGCTTGAGCATTGGCTTGGCACGATAGGAGGCTGAAGCTTCAACAAATTCCTCGAGCAGCTGTGTGTCGAGCGAAATCAAACCGTCGGCTTCCGGGTGCCACTGCACGCCAACACACCACCAGTCGTTATCCGTATGGACGATTGCTTCGATCAGGCCATCAACGGCAAGAGCCGCAGCTTTGAAGCAAGGCGCAAGTTTCTTGACACCCATATGATGCATGCTGTTAACGTGCATCTCGTCCGGCCCATAGATTTTTTCAAATAAAGTGCCTTTGACAGGATGTACAACATGGCGATGAACACCGCCATTGATATCGCTATGCGGCAAACCTCGTGGATATTCTTCCGGCAGATGCACATATAACTGACCGCCCATAAAGACGTTCAATTCCTGCATACCAAGACCAATACCGAGGGTCGGTATTTTTCGTTGTTGGCAGAGTCGCACAAGCAGTCTGTCGGCTGTTTCGCGACGTTCTTCCATCTTTTTAACTGATGGGTGATGATGCATCCCCATTTTGAGCGGGTCGATGTCGTCCCCGCCTGTCAAAACAACGCCATCAAGCCGATCCAGCAGCGGAATTAAGTCTAAATCCCTTGTGAGTGGCGGGATCATCACCGGAATTCCACCTGAGGCGGCAATGCAATCATAGTAGCCGCTACGCATAAAGCTGTGCGGCATTTTGTGACGAGCCGTAACCACAAAATCGGTGTTAATACCAATTAAAGGGCGATTCTTTTCCCTCATGACGTGGCATCCTTTCCAAATCGAGGTTCATCAGTGATGTTAAGCTGATTCAGCCATCCTTCTCAGGCAGTATTCATTCCATGAAAACTGAACCTGAGATGGCTGATTCGCACTAACCTTAGCAAAAGTGATAGGCAACTTGAATGCAAGATAGCTATATCAATCAGATGGGTAGGTTGTAGCGATAAAACAGATATTACTAATCATGTCAATCGGAATGCAAGTAAATTTATTACATTTTTTTCAGAATTTTCAACTTTTTCCAAATTTAAGCACAAACGATCTCAAAGTATTACAAGAATTGAACTTACAACTTTGGTTTCTTAAGCGGCAGCGTGGCTGCTGGATTGAGATTGGGAATTTTTGATTCGCGTGGATGGCATTCACGATGAATTTTTTGAAGCCGACTAATATTAACTCGAGTGTATATCTGAGTGGTTGCGATCGATGCATGGCCCAGTAATTCCTGAACTACGCGTAAATCCGCCCCACCTGCCAGAAGATGTGTTGCGAAGCTGTGTCGAAGGGTATGAGGACTTACTTTTGAGATAATTCCAGCCGCTATCGCATAGTCTTTAACCAATTTCCAAATAGCGTTTCGACTGACTGGCCGGCCACGATTATTGAGAAAGAGGAAGTCTTTTGCCAACAGGGACTTCCCGACCAGCCGCGGGCGATGCTCATGCAAATAGGCCTTGAGGGCTGAAATGCCCTGCCGCCCCATGGGTACGAGTCGTTGCTTGTCGCCCTTGCCAACACACCGCAGCCAGCCTTTCTCAAGGTCGATATCTGCCAGTTTCAGACCGGCGACCTCAGAAACACGGCAGCCGCTGGCATAGAGTGTTTCAAGGATGGCCCGGGCACGGTCGCCGCGAAGGGTGCCGGCAATAGGGGCTTCAAGCAAGCTGTTGATTTGAGATGGGCTGAGGACTGTAGGCAGCCGATCCCAAAGAGCGGGTGCATCGACCAACTTCACCAGATTCTCTTCAGCCCTGCCTTCATAAATCTCAAATCTGAAAAATGAAGAGAGGCTGGCCAGACTTCGTGCGATGCTTTTTGGTGCCAGGCCCGAATCGCCCAGCCATTCCACAAATCGCTCCAGATCTGCCACTTTGAGTTGGTACAGATCGCCTTTGAAACATTGATTTTTCCATCGTAAAAAACGCATCACATCACCGCGATAAGCAGCGAGCGTATTTTCTGAAAGGCCACACTCACTCATCAAATAATGCAAAAAAGCACCCAACTGAAATTTGGAATGCCGGTTACTCTTTTCTGATTGGCCTTCCATGCCCACTCCTGGCAAAGTCACGCGGCTGCATCATATGGCGAATCTCGCCAGAATCATTATCGGATGAATGACAGTAAAACCAAAATTTGTCGCCGGAAACGGATCGGTAATAGTGTATTCGAACTCACAATTCAACAAAGCCCACCGGACTCTTGCCTCGCAGCTTCTTTCAGGTCAAACTGATAAATCATCGGTGAGCGAAATTGTTTCATCACAGTGTCCCTCGCCAAATCTCTGGCCAATAATCATCTCCTGTAAAGGATAGTCATGCGAAAATTCGGAAAATTCGTATTCTTGTTCATGCTTGGTGCTGCCCGACTGGTGGCGGACGATGCAGTTGTACTTCCAAAAGTTGAAAAACTCGGGGTTGATTCACCCATATCTTTTAAGGTAAGCGGCATTAAGCCCGGGCTTTATGAAGGTCGGCTGGAAGGTGTGGAAAAACCGTTGAAAGTGCAGGTCGGTCTTGGGCCGGCTGGTGCAGATCTGGCCGCAGTGATCGTGCCCGCCGGAGCGGAAATCTCGGGCAAAACACTACCACTGAAAGCCTTGGCCAGCACTCAGACAGGAGTTTCGGTTTCAGAAGGTGGCGAAGGCCTACAGGTGGATGTGGCAGGCAAGCCATTTTTCACGGCTCTCGCACAGTCTGGCAATAAACCGATCATCTACCCGATTTTTGGGCCCGGTGGCCAGATGATGACACGCAGCTTCCCGATTAAGGACGTGGCGGGCGAAGATCGCGACCACCCACATCAGCGTTCGATGTGGATGACATTTGGCAAGGTCAACGACCTTGATTTCTGGGCCTCTGACCCGATCAATGGAGACAAGCCGCACTTCGGCCGGATTGTTCCAAAGGCCGTTAATATTGAGTCGGGCCCGGTAGCCGGTTCGATCGTGTCGAACAAAGATTGGACGGATCGCGACGGGAAGCTTGTGATGCAGGAGAAAAATACGATCATTATTTATCAACTGAATGACCAGCGTATTCTTGACGCTCATTTTGTTTTTACCGCACCTGACTCGGCTCCTGTCGTTTTTGGTGATACGAAGGAAGGAATGTTTGGCCTGCGAGTTCCAAGCGTACTCGATACCAAGGCCAAAAAAGGTGGGAAAATTGTCAACTCAAATAATATTGAAGACGACGCCGCATGGGGCAAAAGTGCCGCATGGGTTGACTATTCGGGCTTGATCGACGGCCAGACGGTGGGAGTAGCGATATTAAACCACCCCTCGAGCTTTCGTTACCCGACCCACTGGCACGTAAGGAATTATGGGCTTTTTGCTGCCAATCCTTTTGGTCTCAAGGATTTTGGCACAAGCAAATCAGGCGAATTCAAGCTTGAGGCTGGCAAATCAATTGAATTTTCCTATCGAGTAATTTTCCACAACGGCCGCCACACCGATGCGAAAATTGCCGATGCATTCAAGGCTTATGCTGCAAGCGGCAAGTAAAATTATTAACATGCGGGATAAAGTGGCGGAGGTTTCAAATTCGAATTGAATCTTGAAACCTCCGCCATTCCATTCAGTGGCCTCTTTTATCGAGATCGTTTTTTTGTGAGTGACGCCACATAATTATTATTGCCCTTGAGATCAAAATTCTGCTTGCCGTCTTCCTTGATTTCAATCGTCAGCGTCGATTCGCTGTTGTATTTTAGTGGTATCACTTCGCGTTCTTCGTTTACAAGCTGGGCCGGGTTGTCCACATCACGTACCTTTTTGCCAGTGGGCTGCCTGGAATTGATCAGCACCTTATAGGTTCCAAGGGCCGGGCCGTTGACACGTTCGATGGTATATTTACCATTTTCAATTTTGGCAACAGTAGCCGTGCCTTTCTCATCACTTGGCAGAAATGAAACCAGACCTGATGGCAGTGCCTTACCATTGAGTTTGATTTCACCTTCCAAAGCCACGCGGGTTTTGCCATCACCGTCGGCGCCACAACCTGCGGCGAGCAAACTGGCAAAGCTCAGTGCAAATAAGGCTGAACGACGTTTGATACGGAGATTGGTGATAAGACTCATATCAAGGATCTCTTTTTTGCGAAGGTTCAGGCGGCCAAAGTGAATCTCTTCGGCACGCCTTTTTGAACGTCTGTATGAAGCAGAAAAATGACTCAGAGAGACCGCTCGCCGGCGTTCACTATCGTGTATTGAACGCCGGCGGCACGGAAAATTAGTTTCTTAATACGAATCTGCTGATGTAACCTCGCCACCGGCGCGTGTTCCTAAAGCCCAGACAGTCTGCAAACTGGTGCTGTCTTTAAGAAACCGAACTGAGCCATCAGCAAGAACTACATTAGCACCACCGGGATGATAGCTACTCAGCCCCCAAACCCCAGGGCTTTGTAATGTACCAGTTCCGTGAGTACTGCAATTCGTAAATCTAGGATTGGGTGGTAGTAATATGTTACCCATTGAATAGCCAACCAAGCCCAGAGACCAATTCTGGCCTAATGTCACGGTCTTTCCAAAACGATTACCGGGCGTCTTTGCAGCAGCATTGCAGAGTTGTAGCCATGGAATCAATTTGTCGGCCAGGGCTGGAATTGAAATCGAACCGTTGTTCCTCTGTGTTCCCTGTGGAAAAGTACCGATGTAAATAATATCGGTAGGAATTGTGATGGTATTGGAATTTCCGCTTCCCGTTTTCCATTCACCAAAGGCAATAGTGTTGCTTGTGCCATCTGTGACGTCGGATACGCCAAAAGTTCGTCCCAGCTCACCGACATATTGAAATATTCCATTCGGTGGTCCACCACTCTGCTGGCCAGCAAATTCCATCGTCGCACCGACACTTGCAAAATAGTTTCCACCGGGTGCCCGACGGCTGTTAAAAAGCGCACCAGATCCCTGATGATTCCATCCTGGCGGAGGACTGGATGGGCAAAGCATCATATCCAGTCGAGTTGATGTGACAGTGATATTTACCTGATTACCGACATTTTCATCGTTGAAGCAGGCCACATCAAAGTTGGCCGCATTGTAGAGCGCGTTTTGTTCCGTATAACCCAATAATCTGACAAAAGCACTGAAATCACGATTGTTTCCAATCGTCAGGTCACCTGATCGGCCGAATAAAGCACCAGGAGGAAAAGAGTTATGCGTGCTATGATAATTGTGCAACGCTAACCCTACCTGTTTTAAATTGTTCAAGCATTTTGCCCGTCTTGCCGATTCACGTGCCGATTGCACTGCCGGCAATAAAAGAGAAATTAAAACGGCAATGATTGCGATCACGACCAGCAACTCAATCAGCGTGAATCCTTTACGCTTCATATCCCAGCCTCCTTCATCAGGCGAATCATAAAAATTTCGTATGCCAGAAAAATCAGACTTCGCAGGCACTTCTAATTCAACCTTGACAAAGGCAGCCTCTGGCTAATTCTGCCAAGTCGGATGCCGCATTTCGACGCTGCCGAAGATCGGCAAGTTTTTCGCCTAGCCCTTGGCCGTAACGCACCTTGCCAATAAGGCTGCGGAGCACCTTACGCCCCGCCGACAAGTTTCCCTGCCTCTCATGCAGAAAATTCCACATGTTCTGTAAATCCTTAATTGATATATCTGAAGGCTCCAAAGACCTTTCCAACCACTTGGCATCTTGCCCTTGAACTAAACGCTCTTGAGAACTCATCGCCTTCTTCCCTCAACTTGATCAAACCTTTCAAGGGAGACCGACAGGCCACATAACCAGTCGATTACTGCACCTTTCAACAACAATCATTACTAAGTTTAGTATGATTGTCAACATTATCTTTCGTAATGTTTTAGTAATTTCTTTAATCTATTTGTAAACACCTGTTTTATATGGCTTTATATTTTAATTACCGAATTATTTATACATACACTACTTGGTGATGTTTTAAAAAATTTCTCAGCAAGCTAAATTTTGATCATCTATTGGAACAACAAGAAACGGTGCAAAAAAAAGAACTTCAACGAGAACTTAAAACTGACCCTGCTTAATCAATTACTAGTCGCAAGCTGATACCGCGAAGGTCGGCAACCTTACTGCCATTTATTTTAGTAGCCCTGATTTTCAGCTCACCTCGACCAGCGGGAAGCGAGAATGGCCCAATAGCCAGCGGCATGAACTCTTTTACGTACGATTCACTGCCGCGCGGAACGCGATCGTTTTCCATACCCTTGAGCGGTGGATTAAAGACACGATCGAGCGAAAAGCCGGCAATTTTCTGATCGTTTAATAATATTTCAATTGTCGCTCCGATGTTATCGGCCGCGATGGTATGATGAAATTGCATTTCATATGTGCCGCCGGTTTGAATTTCAACCGGCCAGTAAATAACGTCTTCCGCACTATTCCAGTTCGTCAGAAACGAGCAGTTCGGGGCACCGGCACTTCGCTTGATCTGGCCTGAATAGCGGGCATCACGAGCAGGCAAGTGCGTAATGGGCAATTCGCGATAGCCGATGGTGAAAGGACGTCTGTCTGCCCCGGCCATTTCTGAAAGCACCTCACGCCGCCAAGTGGCCACGGCATCTGTCATTTTTTGATGCACCTGAGGCTCTTTTCTGCTGATATCCATCGTCTGGCCTGGATCTTTAACCATATCGTAAAGACGCCCCTGATCGTCTAGTCGATGTTGCTGAGATCTGGCCGAGACTCGCCCCGCCCAATGCGAAAAAATGAGACGATCGCCTGGCTCATGTCCATTGTTTGTCAGAGCATTGGCAAAACTTAAACCATCAATTGATTTTTTCAGGTTTGGACTGATTTTGGCTAATCCCATTAATGTCGGCATTATGTCAATCGCGGAGGCGATGCGTTCGATTTTTTCTCCTTTTGCAATTTTGCCCGGCCAGCGAATAAAAAGTGGTGACCTCACACCACCTTCGTCAGTGGTGCCCTTGCGGCCACGCATCCCCCCATTATAACGCCAGCCATTAGGGCCATTATCATGAAAATAAACAACGATTGTATTTTCGGCTATTTGCAATTCATCAAGCTTTTTCAATACACGACCAATATTCTCATCCAAATTTGCACACATGGCGAGTGCTGTGCGTGTAAATGCAACATCTTCTTTTTCCCTGCCATGATAAACGGATTTCAACTCCAGATTTTTATATTCGTTATAAAATTTATCAGGCACTTGCATGGGCGAGTGCGGCGTATTATAGGCAAGGTAGCAGAAAAAAGGCTGTTTTACCGACTTTTCAATAAATGAAATTGCATGATTCGTGATGTCGTCGGCTATAAATCCATCGCCTTTCACAATTTCACCGTTGTGCTCAAGCTCTGGAGAGAAATAATCGCCCCAGTGGCCTGAAGTAAATCCATAATAGTCTTGAAATCCACGACCCAATGGATGATAAGGAAATTGAGAACCATTATGCCATTTACCATACGCTCCGGTGCGATACCCGGCCTGTTTGAAATAATCTGCCAGTGTCGCTTCATCAAGATCTAGCCGTTCGCCGCCGGTTGAAACGTTGCGCACTCCGCCTCGTGGATGGTATCGGCCTGTCAAAAACTCCGCCCTGGTTGGCGAGCAGACAGGGCTTACAAAGAACCTCTCGAACTGGGCCCCATTTAATGCAATCGAGTCGATATTCGGTGTTTTAAAATTTAAATTATCATGCAGGCTCAGGTCACCCCAGCCCTGATCGTCGGTCAGAAGCACAATGATATTCG
>JBILGL010000518.1:0-3503 GCA_044351075.1 Isosphaeraceae bacterium
GCCCGACAGAGATAATATGCAATTGCATTTCAAGTAATCGTTAAAATCATCAATAATTTCAAGAATCAATTGTATTTTGAGTCAAGTTTTCATTCATTGATCAGATAATACAATTGATACCAGAATGAGCATGTCAAAAAACTGGCCAGAGGGCTGAAAAATGACAGAAATCAGAATCGTAAACCTCTATTTTAATAGTATTTAAAAGCAATTGCGAAACGAAATGAAATGGATCTAAGTTGCTATCACTCTCGAACTCTGTTCGTTACCCAATGGTCAGATGAGTGGTTGATGAGTGGTCATTCATCAGAAAGTTGTAGATATTTTGAAATTTGCTTTGCATGTCACATTTTTCTTCGATTAAAGTAAAATAAGGGGAAGCCTTGTCAGACTTGTGGGTACTGATCATGGATCTTGCCGATTGAAGATTGGATAATGTCATGGTCGCCGATTCGAAGCATGATTCCTGCACGGATCAATCGTTGATTCTGTTTATGGCGACTGGTACGTCGGCGTCTGACGCGTGGGGCGTATTTATTGATAAATATGGTCGAAGGCTTTACGAATGGTCGCGTCAGTGGTGTGCCAACCATCATGATGCTGAGGAGCTGGTGCAGGAAACGATATTGATTGTGTTTCGCAAAATTGGGGTATTTCAGCGCAAGTCTGAGGGATGTTTTCGTAGTTGGCTTCGCGAAATTTCCTATCGTTGCTGGCTGGAGATGCTTAAGCGGCGGAAGCGATTTGAGAGGCCGATTTATGATCATCAGGTGCTTGATCACCAGCGGTCGCAGATTGAGCATCAGACGGCCCGGGCTGAGCTTGAAAAGCTATTTGATAATATTGCCGATCAGGAAATACTGGAATTGGCGTTGACCCGTGCTCGGGTGAAGGTCAGGGAGAAGACCTGGAATGCCTTTGTGATGGTTGACATGAAGAGCGAACGGGTGGAGGATGTGGCGGTGGCCCTGGGCATTTCGCGAGGGGCGGTTCACATGGCGGTTTATACGGTGAGGAAATTCATTCGGGAGGAGTCGCAGAAGCTTGACCCTCCTCAGGAATCATAAGGAAGAGGCGTCATTCGCTTGCCCATTGATGCAGGAAAACGGGTGTCCATCAGCAGAACTGTTTGAGCATTTTCTTTCGGCAAATCTGCCGTCTGATCAGATGCTTGTCATTGAGCATCATCTGGGCAACTGTTCGGCTTGCGTTTCGCGACTTGATCATCGTTATGCACGAGTTGTGCCTTCTGATGCGCTGATTGCCAGAAGGCTCAGGCAGCAAGAGAGTGAGTCGGAACCGCACGATTCAGCCGAGATTTTTTTGAAGCGGCTCAAGGCGCAGGTGCCCTGGAGCAAGCCGGAATCGATTGCCCATTATCGGGTCCTGCGGCTGATTTCCTCGGGCGGTACGGGCGATGTTTATGATTGCCTGAATGAGAATCTGCAGCGGCGCGTGGCAGTGAAGACGATTCGTCCGAACATGCTTTCCCAGCGGGTGGTGGAGCGTTTTGAGAAGGAAGCGCATATTCAGGCGATGTTGTCGCATCCGAATATTGTGCAGGTTTTGGATTATGGGATCACCGACCATGATCTGCCGTATCTGGTGATGGAGCTGGTTGAGGGCGGGACGCTGCGCGATCTGGTTAGCCGAGGGCCGATTGCTCCGCTGGAGGCAGCTCGATTCATGGAAACATGTGCGAGAGCGATTGCCTATGCTCATTCGCTGAATGTTTTGCATCGAGATTTAAAGCCTTCAAATATCCTGCTGGATCGGGGCAACGAGGGAGAAAAGCGGGGCGGAACTGGTGAGCGAGTGGGTGAGGAATGGATTGCCCGGCCGGGGCTGAACCTGAAAATCACTGACTTTGGGCTGGCGAGGCTTTTTGATGGGTCGGGCCATATCACGGCATCGGGTGTTGTGGTGGGCACGCCTGTTTACATGTCGCCGGAGCAGGCTTCGGGTGGGGCGAGGAATCTTAGCCCTGAGAGCGATATTTATTCACTGGGAGTGATTCTTTACGAGTCATTGACGGGCCACCCGCCTTTTGAGTCAGATCAGGTGGGAGAGGTTCTACGGATGATTCAGGAGAGTGTGCCGGCGAGACCGAGATCGATCGTTCCGGGTCTTTCGCGCGACCTTGAAACGATTTGCCTGAAATGTCTGGAGAAAGAGCCAACGCGTCGTTACAGGAGCGGCAATGAACTGGCTGACGACCTGCGGCGCTATCAGGCAGGCGAGCCGATTCTGGCACGGCCACTTGGATTGCTGGGTAAGTCGTATCGCTGGTGTGAGCGGAATCGCCGGTTGGCCCTTTCGATCCTGACATCATCCATTTTATTGGTCATGCTGATTGTCGTCGGGGTGATATCAATTCTGGTCCGTTCGAATTTGATTCAAGAGGCTGAAATCGAGACTCAGAAGTCTCAGATTGCAGCGACGAGGCTGAGGCTTGAGGCCGATCAGGCGAGGACTCAGTTTTACAACCTGGCACATGCGTATCGCACGGTTTCAGGAAAGTTGGAGGATATTGAGCATACTCCAGAACCGAAAGAGAGCATTGCTTTACTGAAACGAGAAGTGGATTCCAATTATGCCAAAGTCAGCAAGTCGTTTTTCGATAGGATTATGTCCAGTGAGAATCCTCAGGGTTTTGAGCTTGACCGGGAGTTTCTGGGCGCGATGGCCCTGAGAGATGTTGGGCGCCCGGAATTGGCGCATCAAATCCTGCAAAAACTGATGCGACTGACCTTAAATGCAAAGCCGACAGATCCTGACTATCTGAAACGGGCAGTGATCTGTATGCAGAGCGCAACAATTATCGCCACAACGCTCGAGGAAAAGAATCAGATTGAAGAAGCGGTTGGTATCTTGATTCGGGCTCGTGATCATTTTGGTCTGGAACGGAAGTATTACGACGCAGATCCGGAACTAGCCCGGGCACGCTTTGCAACCGATGTTTATCTTCAGCGTTATCTTAAAATGCTTTCCCGTGATAAGGAAGCAGGGGAGCTTGATCAAGAGATCAACGATTTGAGTCAGCTTGTTCAGGAAGCGTTGATTCGAGAATCAAACCAAAGAAAAACGCAATGAGAGATCTTTTGGGATAATTTGAAAAAATAAGCAGAAAAACTCTGAGAATTGGTTAGTTGTTCGCCATTTAGTAACAAGTCGTTGTCTGTCTCGCGGAATACAGTGGTTTTTTCAGGCCATTAATACATGGCTTTTGAATTTCCTAAGTGACCGCTGGATAGATAGATGCAGCAACAGGTGAAGCAGCTTGGACAGGATCGGTGAGATCCCGGCAGGACCAGTCATCGACTGGTTTTGCCTCTAGTTGATCTCTTTTGCTTTCCTGTAAGCCCTCAGGCTAATTGGCCATTGTCGATAAAAGCTGGATGATCCGGCTGATGATGGTCACGACCTTAATCTGCTCCGACACCAGGTTTTACAACTCAGGTCAGGTGAACAAGATGAAACAGCTCAGGAAGCTCCGACTTCGG
>JBILGL010000519.1:0-3495 GCA_044351075.1 Isosphaeraceae bacterium
ATTTTGCCCGAGTCCCCAAAAAAGGCTTCTGATTCAATTGCCGGCCAACAAAGCACGCGTCTGGCGGGCAACAATCAATTCTTCGTTGGTCGGCACCGTCCAGATCTGCACTCGGCTCGCAGCCGTTGAGATCAGGCTCTCGCCCCTGGCCGTTTCGTTCTTCGCCAGGTCGAGCTCGATACCAAACCAGCCAAGATCGCGGCAGACACCACTGCGAACCACTTTGGAATTTTCACCAATGCCGCCCGTGAAGACGATTGCATCCGCACCACCGAGCGTCAGCAGAAACGAACCAAGATAGCGGCGAATATCGGTGACGAAAAGGTCCAGTGCAAGCTGGGCCTGTGCGTTACCTTCAGCGGCCGCCTGTTCGATATCCCGCAGGTCATTGAGCCCGCAGATGCCCAGCAGGCCCGACTTTTCAGCCAGCGTGTGCAGCACTTGCTCCAGGCTCTGACCGGTTTCTTTCAAAATCACTGGCAGTGCGAAGACATCAAAATCGCCAACGCGATTGTTATGGGGCAGCCCCGTTTGCGGGCTCATCCCAAGACTGCAACCGCGACTTTGACCTGCATCAATGGCTGCCAGACTATTTGACCCGCCCAGATGACACGAAATAATTTTCGCATCATTACGGCCCAGCAACTGGGCCATGCGGGTAGCGATGTAGCGATGGCTGGCCCCATGGAATCCATGCCGCTTGATGCCCAGCGAAGTCGCCCATTCTTCAGGGATTGCATAGCGTTTGGATGCTTCGGGAATGGACTGGTGAAAATCTGTTTCAAAAGCCGCAACCAGTGGGATTTCAGGCAGTTTTTCCGCCAGCAGTCGCATGGCACGAGTGTAGGGCGGGTTATGAGCCGGACAGACGTCAGCGTATGCTTCCATCGCGGCCAGCACTTCACCGTTTACCCGCACTACACCACTGAGATGCTTGGCATGAACGGCCTTGAAGCCGATCGCCGCCACCTCGTCGGCTGATTTCAGAACACCGTGAACCGGGTCTGTCAGTTGTTCCAGGCACATGCGTACCGCCACGCCATGATCCGGCACGGCTGCTTCGCGGGTCTGGGGCCCGGTCGGCAGATGCACAGTGCAGGGCGAACTGGCGGCACCGATGCGTTCCACAGCCCCTCGGGCCAGGACCGGTTCGGCAGGATCGGCCAGGTCGAAGAGGCGATACTTGAAGCTGGTTGAGCCGAGGTTGGCGACGAGTATTTTCACGACTTTCCAGCCCCCAGAAAGACGGGTAGGAGCGCGTCGTCGGGCCGGGGGATAACATGGGCCGCCTTGAGCTCGCCAATTCGGGCGGCAGCTTCGGCGGCGGCTTCAACGGCGGCACGCACGCTGGAGACATCGCCAGAGATCATGACGGCCACAATGCCGCCATCCAGCTTCATCACGGTGCTGATGGTCGTCACGTTGGCGGCCTTCAAGGCTGCGTCAACCGCGTTTAAGAGCGGCACCAGCCCAAGGGTTTCAATGATTCCGATCGCGGGATTCATTCGCTGTCAGCTCCTTTGATCGATCAGCCGACGTAGGTCTTGATGACGACCGGATCGGGCCGGGGAATCACGTGAGCGGAAACCAGTTCGCCAATCCGACTCGCGGCTTCGGCACCGGCTTCAACGGCAGCACGCACACTGCCCACATCACCCTGAACCAGCGTGGCCACAAAGCCACCGCCCACCTGAACGCGGCCAACAATTGCCACATTGGCGGCCTTCAGCATGGCATCTGTGCCTTCAAGCACACCCACCAGCCCCTTGGTTTCAATAATGCCAAGCGCTTCGCCTGTAGCGGCCCGTGGCTTGGCCTTTTCTGTCGCGGGAGTAGCCATTTTGACGATCTCCTCTGTTAGTCAGGACTTCTTGAAGGGCAGAACGCTGGAAAGGTCGCCGTGAGGTCGCGGAATGACCTGCACACTGACCACTTCGCCAATCCGGCCGGCTGCCGCCGCCCCGGCATCCACCGCCGCCTTCACAGCAGCCACATCGCCCACGACAAATGCTGTGACCAGGCCACTGCCGACTTTGTCCCAGCCCACAAGCTCAACATTCGCTGCTTTCAGCATGGCGTCGCTGGCTTCCACAAGAGCCGTAAAGCCCTTGCATTCAATCATTCCCAATGCTTCCATCGCTGGTCCTGCCATAGCTCTTCATCTCCCGGTTCAAAATTGACGATAACTTGCCTGAATCCTGATTTCCCCGCCGGAGCACGCCTCCGACAGATTTTTCCTTAATTGCTGATGAAATTCGCGTCAGGGCCTGACGAGTGTCACCTTACGCGCGTTTGACAAATTCGCTGCATTGCCTTCGTCCGTATCAATATGGACTTCCAGCTTCCAGCTGGGGTTAATCCGCACCAGCAAACCTTCCAGCGTCGTTGGGCAATCGCTCTCAATCCGCAAATTCATGCGATCACCCTCTTTAACGCCATAATAGGCGGCATCTTTGTCCGACATATGAACATGTCGTTCGGCTCTGATCACGCCCTCTTTGAGCTCAATCGAGCCTTTGGGGCCGATCATCAGGCATCCGGGCGTGCCCGCAATCTTGCCTGACATGCGTACCGGGGCATCAATACCCAAACTGATAGCATCTGTAAAAGCCAGTTCGAGCTGATTGAAATTCCGGCAGGGGCCGAGAATTCTTACACTGGGCAGGAGTCGATGCCGGGGGCCAACGATCGAGACGGTCTCATTTGCCGCGAAATCGGTATCTTGATAGAGCTTTTTCATGGCCGTCAGCTGATAGCCAGGGCCAAAAAGAATATCGACTGCCTCCTGATTCAGGTGGCAGTGCCGGGCCGAAATATTGACGACCAGATTCGGCTTGTAGCCACCTTCAGCAGCTACCGGCATGCCGAATCGCCGAGAGAGACTCTCACGAACAACGCGTTCAATGGCTTCACGCGAAACTGTGCCACTGCCAGCCATACTCATGCATTCCCCCTGACTGCCGTCATACTGCTTGCAAGGTCCGGCGAGATCGCCTGAATCAAGTTAATTCCAGCCCGCCTGACCATCGTTTTCTGATCAACTGAAAGGCCGCCATCGGTAACCAGATGACCAATTTCATTCAGACCACAGAGTTTTGAAAGTGAAAGCTTGCCAAACTTCGTGCGATCAGCCACCACCACCACATCCTGCGCCACGCTCATCATCTGGCGCTGGGTATCCACCAGAATCGTGTTCGAGTTATAAATGCCTTCGCTCATAATGCCCGCAGCACCAAGGAAGACATACCGAACACGCAGGCTTTGCAAGGCTGCAATCGACATCGGACCCATAGCTACTCCCGTACGCGGGTAAACATAGCCGCCTACGAGGATCAGATCAGTTTCCGGATGCCCGGAGACCATTGAAGCAATCGGCAGGCTGTTGGTGACAATCTGTAAGGGCCTGCCACATAGTGCCCGGGCCACTTCCAGCGTTGTCGTGCCGCCATCCAGCAATACACTTTCGCCATCCGCCACCAAAGCGGCCGCCGCACG
>JBILGL010000076.1:0-11611 GCA_044351075.1 Isosphaeraceae bacterium
TTAATTGCAGCGCCTGATATAGTCGAGTTCGCATCACAGAATATACCCAGGTTTGAATTCCAAGCAGAATAGATCGCAGCTTGCTCGATAAATGGCAGAATTGCGACCAACGCACTGTGATGATCGCCAAAAGTTGTATTTGCCGGATATCGCTGTAAATAAAATGCCATCGGAAATGATCCATGAGTTGATTCATATCCGGCAAGAGCCAGCGAAAGTTGTTTGAGATTATTGATACATTGCGCTCTTCTGGCCGCTTCTCGTGCTGACTGCACCGCCGGTAGCAATAGAGCGATCAGCACAGAAATGATCGATATAACAACAAGCAGTTCAATGAGAGTAAATGCAGACCGGTCGTTCCTGCTCATTCGCGGAATTGATATTTTTTTGATTGATTTAATCGCCGATTTAAAAGATGAAAATCCGGACATGTCTCTTTCAATACACTGTCTGGGGAATGACGGATAGTTCGCGAAGCTGATTTTCTCTCTTGATCACAAGCATTACCTTTTCGCCGGGAGTGCAGCCATGCAGAGCGTCGGCCAGATCTGACGGCTGAAACAACCAATGGGGGCCAAATGAAACCAGAATATCACCTTGCTTTAAACCCGCAATCTCGGCAGGCGAGCCCGGATGAATTTTGGAAATTTTCACAACGGGGGGTTCCGCTTTGGTCTGATGACCCGGTTGCATTTCAATTTCAATTCCTACAGCATTATGCCGCGGAACAACCACTCTCGTCGGCACAGTCTTGCCAGGGTTCAGCATCCGTTCAGGCAATGCCGCTGCGACATTCTCCGTCGTTTCACGCACAGGTTCAAACCAGAGACGCTTTTTCTCATAATCAATCGTTGTGCGATAGCGTGCGAAAAAAGTGTAGCCCAAAATACCATCAAATCGTTTGCCAAGAATCTCACTCATCGCGGTAATTGCCGGATGATCAAAAATCATCACAGGAATGTCTTTGGCCTTTGCGTCCCCAAATTGCATTTCCTTCACTACCCCTTCGCCTTGCATGCCCATCAGAAAGGAGGGCCGTTTGTTGGGTGAAATGGTTTTGGACTCCTTCGCCGCCTTATTAGAAAGAAGCGTGACCGGCGCACCCAAGTCAAATATTAAGCGAAATGGCCCTTCTCCATTCAATTTAACTTCCACATAAAAATGATTCGTGCCTGTCATTTCAAATGCGAAACCAGGGCCTATCTTAGCAAGATCAGGCACAATGGTTTTGGACTGGCTTCGTATTGTATTGCCACTCTGTGCTGAAATGGAGTTGCAACTGATCGAAATCACACCCGCACTGATGATTGATATAACAAGACTTTTCATTTCAGAACGCCTCTGACAATTTCAATTGAATCGACTTGTTTTCACCACTGCGGCGGATGGCCAGTTTTAATTCCGAACCGGCGGCTTTCTGTTCCATGATTCTGGCGAAATCCTCGCGGTTTTTAAGCCGTTTACCATCAACCTCAATCAATTCATCACCGGGTTTCAGATCGGCTTTTGCAGCAGGAGAATCAGGCAGAATTCGTCCGATAAGTATTGTCTCATTTTCATTTCCATCTTGAATTGTGAAGCCTGCAAAACCCTGAGGTAATCGTTTCATATCAGGCTGGCGGCCAATAAATATCGACGCAAATTTCATCGCCGGGCCAAGCAAGTTCATCGCCTGAAGCTCAGCGGGCATCTCTTCTTGACGGGCAACAGGTATTTCGTCAAGTGTTTGTTTGGGGTTGAAATCCAGACGCGTCCAGATCATCCGCCTGTGGGTGGGATCAAGTGTAATCCTGTATCTTGCCAATACAGAAAAACCCATCAGACCATCAAGCTTGATGCCCGGCAGACCGAGGGAATTCATGCCAGTGAGCTGAAATGGGTCTTCCACACGCATCGGCAGATTTTTTAGGACCGGGCCACCTTCCAGCCTGAGCTCATCCAGATTGCTGAAAAACTTACCTTTTTCAGATTTGATCCCGGCTTTTTTCGAGGCTTCGGTTCCAAGAAAAAGCCCGGGGGCTCCGGTATCAACAACCAGATGAAATGGCCCCTTGCCGTTGATGATCGCCCGCACCACAAAGTGATTTGTCTGAGTCAGCAGATAAGGCACTTCAAACGATTGACCTGTTTGTGGATCGGAAGCAAAAACAGATTTTTTCACTTCTGCTAAGGCATTTGCAAATTGCCCAATCGATAAGACCAATCCAATTAATATCAAGTTTTTTGAACTTTTCATAAGCACCGATTTCAATTCAGCTTGTTGCACAGACATTTCCAGCATCTCCGTATTTCACAATTATAAAGTTCCAAATCTGATTTTGCTAGAATGCTTTGTTATTTATCGACTGCTAGAAAATGTAGTTGCGGGTAATTCACAAGAGATAATTTTAGCCGCTATTAAGGCTCTACTGGTATTTATCTTGTAACCGCTTTTCCGAAAGATAAGTTATCACCCAATATCGAATGGGCTGTCATTGTCTGAATTTGTTTTGGAAAATCCATCACATGCAAATTATTTCGGAATTTCGGTCAACTGCATTTTTGCAAACAATTTGGCCAGTAACATCAGCCAATAAATAGTTTATGCTAATTCGGATAAGAAGTCTTTACACGAGAAAGTTATGTTATGTCAGTGGTTTTCGGGCTATCAGTGACAAGTACCTTCGGTGTAAAATTTTGAATTGAATCAACCGAAAGAACTTGAGAAAAGAGCCCTTGAATGTCGGAAGAGAACGCCCCGGTACAGCCCCCTGCGGAAAAGATCGATCAAACTGCCACACCAGCCCAAGTGCGGCAAACTCTGGGCCATTTGCGAACCCTGTTTGAAAAACATGGCATAGCTCCCCGGCGGCAACTTGGGCAGAATTTTCTCATTGACCTGAATTTGCATGATGTCATTCTGCGGGAAGCCGGGATTACCCAACGCGACGTGATTTTGGAAGTCGGCACGGGCACTGGCGCCCTGACTGAACGCATGGCCGATACGGCTGGAGCCGTGGTGGCCGTTGAGCTTGACCCGGCGATGGGCCGCCTGACGGCGGAAGTGACAAAAGATAAAACGAATGTCACATTACTCAGGCAGGATGTTTTAAAGAATAAGAATAAAATTGCCTCAGAAGTGCTTGAAACACTTCGAGCCAAGATAGCGGAAGTGCCAGGCCAGCGACTGAAGCTGGTAGCGAACTTGCCGTATGCCATTGCTACGCCTCTGGTAACAAATCTCCTGCAGGACGATGAGCTTTGCCCGATTCTCTTCGTGGCAATGGTGCAGTGGGAAATGGCTGAACGGTTGGTGGCCGAACCATTGAGTTCGCAATATAGCTCGTTGGCAGTGTTGGTCACGGCCTTGGCTGATGTTGAGATTCTCAGGCGACTGCCGCCAGCAGTTTTCTGGCCCAGACCCAAAGTTGAGAGTGCTATTGTTCGAATTGTGCCAAACCCGACAAAGCGGGCGGCGATTTCAGACCTGCCGTGGTTTGCTCACGTCGTCCGCCAGATTTTTCTACATCGTCGGAAGAATTTGCGGGTTGTGCTGCACAGCATGTTTCACCACGACAAACGATGGACCAAGCCAGTCGTGGATGAATTGCTAACTGCGCTTGACCTGCCAACGGAAGTACGTGCTGAAGCCCTGAATGTGCAGGAATTTGAAGATCTGGCAACTGCCCTTAAAGAGAAATTGGCAGGGCTTGGTATTGAAGCGGTGACACCCGACCGGATGAAGAGTTCAAGACTGGAAAAACGGTATGCAAAAGAGATGGAAGTATCAACTGAAGAAGAACTTGCCGATGATTAAGATGATCGTGTCATGATGCTGGAGAACATCATGACCGATCCTAAAAACTTGACTTTCGGCCGATTGAAGGTCATTATATTTATGATTAAGCCACTGTAGCTCAGCCGGTAGAGCACCGCTTTCGTAAAGCGGGGGTCGTGAGTTCGAGTCTCACCAGCGGCTTTATATTTATTTTCTGATACTTTTTACAATCCTGATATCTCTTTTTGGGCTGTATGATTTGAGCATTATTATCAACTTTCTGTTATCATTTTGCCAATCAAGATCATTGCCCGACTGAATAAGGACGCGAAAAGGGCCTGGTTCAAAATGGAACTGCCACGAATTTACCGGGTTAGACAGAAATTTACTGTTCCTGACTTGTCAGACCCCGCCGGCACGACACGCCATGCGATTCTGCAAAGTAATTTGAGCCAGAGACTTAAGCCTGGCTCACGAGTAGCGATTACTGCCGGGAGCCGAGGCATTGCGGGCATAGCCGGGATCCTGAAAGCGGTTGTCGATGCATGTCGGGAACTCGGCTTTGAGCCATTTATTGTGGGTGCCATGGGTAGCCATGGTGGTGCTACTGCGGAAGGGCAAAGAGAACTGCTGGCGGAATTCGGCATTACTTCGCAAGCCATGGCTTGCGAAGTACTAACGGAGATGGAAACGGTTGTGCTCGGGAACAACTCTTTCGGTCTGCCAATCTGTTTCGACGCGAATGCCCACGCAGCCGACGGGATTATCGTCGTGAATCGGCTGAAGCCGCATACATCGTTTACCGGTCGCTATGAAAGTGGCCTTTTGAAGATGCTGGCGATTGGGCTGGGCAAACGTGAAGGGGCATCGCAGGTACATAAACTTGGACTGCCGGGTTTACAGAAACTGATCCCTGAAGTGGGCACATTTCTGCTAAAAAACACGAAAGTCGTGCTGGGCCTGGCAATCCTGGAAAATGCCCGTGAGCATACGGCCGAGATTGTGGCCGTTGAGCCTGAAGAGATTCTTGAAAAAGAGCCAGCGTTGCTGGACCGGGCAAGGGAGATCATGGGTCGGCTGCCATTTGACCAGATTGATTTTCTGGTAGTCGGCGAACTCGGCAAGAACTATAGCGGCACAGGTATGGATCCTAACGTGATTGGCCGGCAGCGAGTGGAAACGATGCCCGACCTGCCCCGCCCGCAAGTGACGCGATTGGCGGTTCTGGATTTGGCTGTGGAAGCCCATGGTAACGGCCTGGGTGTGGGTCTGGCTGATTTGACGACGCGAAGGTTTGTTTCAAAGATCGATCCTAAACCCATGCAGGTGAATAGCTTCACATCGAATTTTCTAACTCGGGCACGCGTGCCACTGGCGATGTCAAATGATATGGAAGTGATTACCACGGGGCTTGATACCTGCTGGCGGATCGATCGCCACGAAGCCCAGATGGTGTTGGTGCCAAACACTCTTGAACTTGAGCATCTCTATATTTCTGAAGCACTTGTAGAAGAGGCGAAGGGTATATCATCACTGGAGATTTCGCCCGAACCGGCTGATTGGTGCTGGGATGTGTCGGGAAATATTGATCAGGCCCTACTTTTTCCTCATGCCAATCAGGGCCGCAGACTGGCTCGGGCTAGCCATTGATGGGCCCGGCGGCAGGCGATTTCCGCGTTACATCAAACTGGCAGATTCATGCGGCAAGTGCGTGTGGTTTTGCCCATTGCCTGAATGAGCAGCCGGGACAGGATCGATTTTTATGTATTGTCTTTCAGAATAGTGGGTTGCAGGAAAGTGTACTGCTGCTTGCCGCAGATGGTGCTGGCTCGGCGCGAAAGTCGTGGGCCGGGGCGTGGATAGCCTGCCGGGCAATTGCTGAAAGCATTCGACAGATAGCACTTACGCCAAATGGCCAGCGACTCTTAAATACAGCAGAGGCGTGGGCTGAAGGATTGGCGGTTGATTTATTCACTCAGGCCAGAAGGAAACTGATAGCCTGGGCTAGGCGGCTGAATGTTCCTTATCATGATCTTGCCACAACACTTAACATGATTTTTACCGGGCCTGGTTTCTGGTCGTTCGCCTTGTTGGGTGATGGGCTGATTGCATCACAGGCGGTCCGTGATGAATCGGATTGGCAGATTCATGGATTGCCCGAGCGCGGAGAATTTGCCGGTGAAACAACTTTTCTTACAGGTGATCAATGGATTGAAAGCATGCAATTTGGTGCGGTTTCCGGGCACCCGGATCGCATTCTGATGACGACTGATGGGCTTTTGCCAATTCTTTATCAGTCACAGGCCAGTATTATTCATCCATCGTTTGTGAATCCACTTTTTTCGGCGATGGAGTCGCAGAAATTATCAGAAGTAACTAAAAATAAAGCACTTGAGAAGTTTCTTAAGAGCGAACGGATCAGGTCTCGTTGCGATGATGATCTGACTCTGATCCTTGCCCACTGGTTCAAGGGAGAAGTTGACGAAACGTCTTCGGCAAGTTAACTTAAATCAAACAGGGTCATTGCAAGTAAGACCCAATCGACTAAGCAAAAACTGCCAAAGACTGAGGGAAGTGCAAATGGGTAAGGGTGATGCAAGAACACGTCGGGGCAAGATTTTTAAAGGTTCATTCGGCAAAGCCCGGCCAAAGGGGCCACGCAGGAAGGGTGCGCCAAAGGCTGCCGCTGCATCCAGCGAGTAATTTCTCGCCTTAAATCAGAAAACTCCGATGCTTTGAATCATGAAATATCCTCAGGAGTGATCCTGGGGATATTTTTTCTTATTTTTTCTCTTCCGGCGTGATTTTGGTACCGGCATCCTGCAAGAGCCGGCCAACAGCTGAAAAGAGGCTGCCGACTGTTTGTCGAGTAAGCTCCACACCCGTCTGGACTGATTCCTTGCCGAGCTCAATCGGATGCTGATACGCAGCATCAAAGGCTTGTTGAAGCGCAGGCAGGACTGAAGACTGTGCTGCCAACGCATGATTTTTCAGGTCACCTAGCTGGCTGCCTGTCAGATTTTTGATCTTACCCAGACCATCAATAACCGTTTGAGAATACATCTCCCTGAGTGTACTGACGTCACTCAAGAATTTTTGCATATCATTCTCAGCGAACGATTTACCACTTGTAACCGATTCACTGACAGCCATTTTAGCAGCCAGTGCAGCTGATGACACTCCATCGCTTAGCCCGTCGATGACCTGCCTGAGCGTGCTATTAGGGTCAGCTGGCAGCGATTGATTCACCGTAGTGGCGGCAGTATCCATAATCGATTTGGCCAGCCCCAGCAGGCCTTCGCCACTGGCTTGGGCTTGTTCTGCACCAAGAGCTACCAAATTGGCGATGCGTTCTCGAATCTTTGTGCCGTCGCTGATAATCGCGGCAGCTTCCTGCTTTACCTGCTCATTGATATTCTGCGTTTCAGCCATTGCATTTTCCCTTCTTCCCAATGTTTGAATTCTTCTTCACTCTATTATTCTACGCAGGCTTGACAAGGCAAATTATTACCCGAGTCGATAGCGACCTTTAGTGGACAATAAAGACCTGGGAAATGTGCCTTAATCTTCCTTCTTTTTGGCTTTTTTCGCTTTGCCTTTGGCAGCGGCGGCTGTGGCGCGGGCCTCGTCCTCCAGCTTTTGCGGGCGAGCATTTTTGTATTGATCAAGTGCAGTAGATAGTTTTTCAGCCGCAGCTTTGGCTGGGCCCTGCAAATCGGCCACGGCCAGCGTGTTTTTCTCCATCGGGTCGGCTTTCAGATCGAAAAAGCGGCCATCGCGATAGAGCTTGTAGTTGTGATCGAACGCGAATTCCGTAATTTTCAGCTCAGTGGCTTCCGCTTGCCGGGGTGAATACCAATGATAAAGCCAACTGCGCGGACTGCCTTCTTGACCCTTGATCTGTGGCAGGAAACCGATTCCATCAGTTGATTTTGGAATTTCAATTCCGGCGGCCTGACAAATCGTCGGCAAAATATCGACACTGCTGATGAGATCGTTACAAACACTGCCGGTTTTAATCACAGCCGGCCAGCTTACAACTAATGGCACATGTGTTCCATTGGACTTGGTTGTGCCTTTGCCACCTTGATAATCGGCCCCACGAAAGCGGGTTTTGATCGGTTGGCCTGTGCCATTATCGCCAAGAAAAATGATGAGAGTGTTATCACGAATCCCCAGTTCGGCCAACTTGGCGTCGAGCTTGCCGACCATTTTATCCATGTAATTTGTCATGTCAGCAAAGTGGCTCACTTTATTCAGAACATCTTCGCCCATGGCTTTGGGGTCAAAATCGCTGCTCTCAGGCGTGGGCTGGAAAGGCCCATGAGTGAGCATCATGGGATAATAGAGGAAAAATTCTTCGTCCTTATGCCTTGTCACAAAATCAATCGCGAAATTATTGACCAGTTCTGGCCCGTATTCACCATTTTTGAAGTCAATTTCCTTGCCGTTATGTTCCAAGCCAGGGTTGGTGTAGCGCGGCGGGCGGCGGGTGTGCTGCCAGAGATACGACTCATCAAAACCGAAATGCTGTGGCAAATCTTTCTGCTGACCAAGCTGCCACTTGCCACAAATGCCTGTTTTATAACCCGCGTTGCGGAAGAGGTTGCCGAATGTCGTTTCGCTGCGAGCCAGCATGCCAAAACGTACATAATTGCGAATATTATGCTGGCCTGTCATCAATTGCACCCTAGTGGGAGTGCAAAGCGGCTGTACGTGGCAGTTTTCAAATCGAACGCCTCCGGCAGCAAGGCGATCGATACATGGGGTTTTATACGATTCGCCACCATTCGCCGAAATGCATTCAAAACCGAAATCATCGGCCATGATCAATACCACATTTGGCCTTCGGGCTGTAGTTGCCGCCGCTATTTTGGAATGACCAAAAAATGTGGCAAGTGTGGCAGCGATTGAAATCAGGAGATACAGTCGGACAGTTTTCATTCTCTGATTCACTTTCATAGCACCTTAATTGTCGTCATCTGCTGCTTTTTTGGTACGAGCCTTCTTTTTAGGGATGGCTGTTTTGCCGTCGTTTTTCGTTGGCATCGGAGCTTTGACATCCTGTCGCCACGCGATAAGTCGGTCGTGCAATTCTCGTGTTTTTTCGGGCATGGTTTTTTCCAGATTGTTACTTTCACCAATATCATCTGAGAGATTGTAAAGCTCCAGACGGCCATCCTCGAGAAATTCCAGAAGCTTCCAGTCGCCACTTTGAATCACGCTTACTGGCGTGGTGCGCCAAGTGTTTTCTCCTGCACCAAGATAGCCTGGAAAGTGCTGGTAAATGGCTGTTCGATTTAATTTTGCAACAGGATCGCGAAAAAGTTTGACAAGGCTTTCGCCATCAAGCACTTGCCGAGGACGAGGAGCTGATGCAATTTCCAGAAACGTTGGAAAAATATCGACATGAATCGTAGGCACACCACACACAGAACCTGGTTGAGTTACACCCGGCCAGCGGATGACAAAAGGTTCACGTGTACCACCTTCATAAAGGCTGCCCTTACCACTCCGCAGAGGGGCATTATCAGTAATTCCACCAGATTTTTTCAGGCCCTCTCGCACATAACCACCCACGCCACCGTTGTCGCTGGTGAAAATCAATACCGTATTATCAGCCAGTTTCAGCTCGTCCAGCGTTTGCATGATGCGCCCTACGCTTTGGTCAACTGAATAAATCATGGCGGCATAAGTCGGATTATTATGCCCGCCAACACCCGGCTTGTTTTTGAATTTCTCAACCAGATCCGGCTTGGCATCGTGTGGGGAATGCACGCCAAAATGGGGTAGATAGAGAAAAAAGGGTTCGTTTTTATGACGATTGATGAAATCAACGGCACGATCCGTTAAAAAATCAGCCAGATACTGCCCTTTCGGATATTCAACAGGAGGCTTGGTAACAAACTCAAAATGCTTGCCCTGACTCGTAATGGCTTCGTCAAAACCGCGTTTGCCTGGGTGATATTCTCCATTTTCACCAATGTGCCATTTGCCAAACATGCCGGTGGCATACCCGGCAGATTTGAGTTGGCGGGCGATAATGTCTCTATCCAGTGGCAGTTCGGTGACATTGTCAACGGGCCGGAGCGGGCGCGAGGACCAGTCAAAACGGTCAATTCCGCCAACGGTATAGACACCTGTTCGGGCTGGGTATTGGCCACTCATCAAAGCCCCACGTGTGGGCGTGCAGTTTTGGCAATGGTGGTGGGCTGTGAGCTTCATTCCTTGTTTGGCCAGCCGGTCAATATTCGGAGTCTCGTAGTATTTTGAGCCAAATGTAGCGACATCCGTATAGCCAAGATCATCAGCCATGATGAAAATAATATTCGGCTTTTGGGCAGGGGCTGAAATTGCCGGCAAACTCATGCTGAAAAACAGCGTTACCGTAGCTATGGTGATGAAAGCGTGACGCATGGGTTGACCTGTCTTTAATACTGGTGAAGTGTCTGGAAATCGTAGTTTAGCAGATCAGTGGAGTCCTTGTAAGATTTTCGTTAGTTTAATCAAATTATCCATTAATGACTTACCTGATATTTAAGAAGATGGTATTTTTATGACAAGTGAATCTTGAAAAGCAAGAAAGATTGAGACATAGGAATGGTTTATTGAATTGGAATGATCCCCAGGATAACGGGCGGCTGAATTCAAATAGAAGATCTTTTGATCTGATCGCCACCTGCCACGAATTGAAATTTGTTGTCGAAAAATTGAATTTCTATTCAATAGAAATTGTAATTACTCTCGGGATATTATTAAGACTTTACGGCCTTTTGTCGTGCAGAGAATTCTGGCTTGATGAATCGATGTTATTAAAAAATGTGAGCGGTGTTTCGCCATTCAAATTATTCGGAACACTTACATTAGAGCAGGTTGTCCCGCCTGGATATTTAATGATGCTACGGATCATCAACAGCCTGACCGGCAATCATACAATAGCCATGCGACTGCCATCTTTTCTTGCAGCAACAGGGGCGTTTCTTTTTTTTGCAAATTTTGTCAAAATAAAATTTTCGAAACAAGTAGCTTTGACTGCATTGGTACTATTTGCTTTCAATACAGATGCTGTTTATTATGCGCAGGAGATGAAACCTTATGCTTTTGACCTGCTTTTTTCTGTTATTTTGATCATGCTCTTGGAGAAAATTCAAAACCAATCTGTTTCCAACATGAATTTTAGTCTTAGGACCAGACTTTTAACCACTCTGGCAATCATGCCATGGTTTTCAATTCCCTCTGTCTTCATGATTACAGCTTTTTTTGCCATTTTATTCATGGAAAAGGTCAAAGAACCTCGGATTCACCGAAATATAATCTTGATATGGTCGATCTGGTTGATTTCATTTCTAATCACTTGGCTCATCGAAAAAAATCAAGTTGCCGAAAATTCCAACCTCTGGGTTTTCTGGAGTTTTTCTTTTTTCAGCTTCATGCAACCGTTCAATTCAGCCTGCCTGATGGCGGATAATCTGATTAATCCCATGCACCTGCTGACACCATTGCCTTTTCATGGCATCATGCTGGTCTGGATTAGTTTTATATCCTGTATATTGATCTCAGGAATCAATTCACAAATTAAATCAATCAGGTGGTTGTTTTTTTTCGGAATGACCAACATACTCGTTGTTGTAATTGCTTCAACTTTAAGACTCTATCCATTTCATGGCAGAACAATACTTTTTCTCTTGCCTTTGGTCTTGATTGTATTCGCCATGGGTTTGAATCATTATGCCAATTATTTTGGCCGATGGCGGTTCGTTTTCTTAACGATTATTCTTTTTACACCTGTTACTGGATCTTATTGGATTGATCCTTTTGCATATCATCGTGTTATCTTATTCGACGGCGATCTGG
>JBILGL010000520.1:0-3485 GCA_044351075.1 Isosphaeraceae bacterium
TTTGAAGAGATTATTACGATCCTGCTTTGAATGAAATAATTTGATCGCACCGGGCCATGAATCACCTACGGGCACAGCTTCTTCATGAATCAGTCCATCCAGAAAATTGCATTTTGCAATCAATTCGACATCAACAAATCGGCCTCTTGACTGAAGCGGGAATCGTTGAAAAACACTCGTTCGAAAAATGCGATACGGCGAATGCACATCCCGCACCCCAGCACCCCAGAAAATTCCGCGACCCAAAGCCCCAAGCCACTGACGAAATTGCATGCCTCTGCCGATTGCCATACGGCTTCCAATCGCAATATCAGCCTTATCGATCCATTTCAGTAATCGATCAAGAACATCGCGGTTCCAGGCCGATTCGGCATCTGTCAGAATGAAAGCTGGTGATTCAATTTCACCAAAATGCTCCGTCAAAATCTGGCCCAATCCAGCTTCCCCAATTATATCAATTTCAATAACCTTCCCCAGCCGCCCTTTTTTTCTGACCGTTTCAATCACTTCCGGAGCTTTCGGCAGATCGCCCCCTGATTTCAATATAAGAACATCAATTGACGCATTGGCGGGCAGTGGGTTCCGCCAAAGCTTCGCGCTGAAAGCGTCCATCGGCAGGTTTTCAGACGTTTCGTTTGCAGTCATTTGAAAGTAATCGTCAGGCAATTAATGCGAGATTTGCTGATTCAGCCAAGCCTGAAGCGCATTTTGATATTCTTTTTGTAAGGCCAGCGTCACCGGCCCTGGCTTTCCGTCGCTGATGACCGCTTCATCGACACGCGTCACCGGCATGACTTCGATGGTGGTGCCCATCAAAATCACTTCATTGGCCTTTTTCAGATCATCAAGGCTGATCTTGCGGCTTTCTATTGTCATACCCAGCTTCGCCGCCAGCCGGTTGGCCAGCAATCGGGTGCAGCCGGGAAGAATATTGTCGTGCTCCGGAGTGCCCTGAATCTGGCCGTTGATAACCCACAGGAGGGAACTGTGTGTGGCTTCTGTAATGAGATTATTGGCATCGTGCAGGGCCGCTTCAAACGCCCCTTTACGTTTGACATGCTCAAGAGCTATGCAATTGGCCAGCAGATTTGTGCTTTTTACATCGCACCTGCCCCAGCGCAGGTCTGGATAAGAATGAATCATGACACCATTTTGACGCATTATCGATGTTTTACTGTCATCGTAAGGCCGCACCGCAATAAATTCCGTTGGTTTAACCGGCGGGTCTGGAAAGGCATGGGCCCGCGGTGCCACGCCCCGGGTAATTTGAAGATAGAGCGTACCTTCCGTGATTTTCGACTGCTGCATTGTCGCATGGCAGCGATCGATCAGGCCCCGTATGTCAATTCCGCTGATCTCCAGCTCACGCAGGCTTCGCTCAAGCCGTGCAAAGTGCTCTTCTTCAAGCCAGGCTTTGGATTGATAAATCCGGCAGACTTCATAAACAGCATCACCAAATACAAAACCGCGATCCCAAACCGAGACCTTGGCATCCTCCGCCGGCATGAACTCACCATTTAGACACGCCCATGCACGCGGCTGATTTTGATTGTTTGTTGACATAACTGGCCTCGCCTCCCCCCAAGCCGGAAATAAGCGGATCGCTATTGAGTGGCAATACTGTAACGAATCTGGTAGAGAAATGCCCATGAAAATCCGAAGTCGGCAATAATCATCAGATATTACAAACAACAGAAGGTATGAATGAAATGAGGTTTAGATTTTTGACCACAAATAATGTTCCTGCGCTTTCATTAATACAATTTCATTTGATCTTTGTATTTCAATGATTCCCCTTCCTCCTCCAGTCATAAAGCGTAATTGCCGTTGCTACTGATGCATTGAGCGACTCGACACTGGATGAAATTGGGATCCCAATTTTTTTAACACCGGCTATGTTTTCCGGTAAACCAGGACCTTCCACGCCCGGCAACAGAATAAAATCTTCGGGCCATATGACATCATAAAGTGAATCAGATCCACCGCTTAATGCAAAAACGGGAAAATTACAATCCGGTAGATTTCGAATCGATGGTCCTTGATATAGCCTGAGGCCTAACACCCCTGGCCCACCTGCCCTTAAACTCTTCGGATGAAACGGATTGGCCGCTTCCTGCAACAAAACCACGCGATCCACTTCAAATGCTGCTGCCGATCGCAACACAGCCCCGACATTTTCAGGATCCTGAAAAGGCACAAGGAGCGTACAACCCTGCATCAAATCAGGTTTTGAAAAATCGAGTGTCGGCAATTTCGGGGCTTTGATCCGCAAGATCGGCCCGCCTGTGCCAAATTGGTCAAGCTCCTGCCAGAGCGGCTTGCTAAAACGAAGCCACGACACTTCGCCCGATAGCGTTAGCGGCGGACTTTCGCCATCGCGATCAGTCAGCCATGCCTCCACCCGGTCCGGGTAGAGCTTCAGCACCTCCTCCACAAATTTGCGGCCGCTCACAAGAGCCAGCTCGTGTTTGCGAACCCCCTTGCCCTGTTGTATATCAATACATAGTTGATAGTTAGGGTTTGATGAACTGGCAATTTCGCGCACCGGTCGCGACATCACCTCAATCGCCTCATCATCGCTGCCGGCACCTTGCCTCGTCGCAATCACCATTCGTTCATAAACCAATAAACGGCGATGATTTGTCGATTCAGGTAAGGTGTAGGGATAATCTTCCGCCAGGCGGTAGTCATCACCAAAAACGGCTTTGGCCTGTGCTATCTCATCATTACAATCGGGGCCTTTCATCAAGATCAGTCGGCCGCCAACATCAAGGCAATTCTGCACGCGATGCATTGTGTCAGGGATATCCGCCACAGCCCGTGTGATTACTGCCGCCATCGGCTGAGCGAATTTAGGCGTGATAGAACCATAAAAAACTTCAATATCCTTCAAACCCAGTTTTCTGATGACATCTTCCAGAAACTGACAGCGAACAGATCGCGTATCTGCAAGAACCATTGGTAGTTGTGGCATGGCAATCTTGATCACGATACCCGGAAGCCCAGGCCCGGTACCCATGTCCAAAAGTGGTCCCGGAAGTTTTGTAAGTCGAGTCGGCAAAAGACAATCGATATAATGCTTCAGCACCATGGCCTCGAAATTATGAATTCGAGTCATGTTCAGTTCTTCGTTCGCCTGGCGGAGCAGGGTGTGATATCGCCAGATCAGGTCGATACGTTTATCGTCAAGTGAAAAGCCCCATCGGGCTAGAAGTTGCTTGAGTCTTTGCGGGCTGGGATGAGAATTAGACATTTTTTCTGAGATCAGGCGTTGGTGCTTTATTTAACTCGAAGCGCTGCGGTAACTTCGTAGTGCTCGCTGGAAAAACAGGCGGCTGGCCCAGAGCGAAACAATCGTGACCAAGATGATAAAGCCAATCATCCTTGGCTCAATCAGCTTCACCATCGTGCGGGCTGGCACATTCACAACCAGCAGGATAGGAAGGAGATAGGTAAAGACTACATCCATTGACTGCGCCCAGCCA
>JBILGL010000521.1:0-3482 GCA_044351075.1 Isosphaeraceae bacterium
CTCGGCTACGAAGACCTCAACGACCACGCAACCATGAGGGCGGATCCCGCCCTTCTGACCGCTGTCGGTCAGTCGCCCGACGACGCGCCCGAAGCCGTTGGGGCCTCCGCTCCCACGCTTCACCGGCTCGAAAACCGCATCGATCGAAAAACGCTTTTTCATATCGCCGATGTGGAAATGAGCATCTAAAATTGACCCGCCCTGGGGCAAAATGAGCATCTGAATATTTCAAAGATCTGGGATTTTAAGCTTCTGACACCATCTGATAAAAACGGCTGGATAAAAATCATCAATGCGGAGAAGTCTTTTTTTTTAAAATTGCGAAAGGTGAGAACTCCTCGTAATATTAAAAACGATACGTCTGATTCAACGATTGGAAATCTCATGGATGTGAACCGCGTGGAACAAGCTCATTGAATCGACTATTCCGCAGATACCTCATAGAAGAAAAGGTCTAAAGAGATGTTTTTAAAAGTTGTGGGGTATCGAGGCGACAAACTACCGAATTGGGCCAAAGATCATTCGCTGGATGTTCCATCATCTGCAGCATTTCAGGCTGGCTCAGCAGCGCTCATCAATCACTGGAATCAAGATCCTGAGATTTTAGCGTTGGAGGCCAACTATAATGGATTCATAAAGTCGCAAGTTAATGCGGTTTTCAATCCGAATTCGTTGTTTACATTGTTAGCCGCGTATCAAGCTGCTTTACAAAGTAACCCGAACATGGCGAATCTTTTTGATAAAGCCTATAACTGCCAGAAACTGGTCGATATATACCAGGCTACTGGTACGGCGATGCGTGAGATCAATCAGAAAAGGGAGATAAGAAGCCTTCGGGATTGCTCAGATCTACCACTGATCAGGGCCATCCACAGGGCCTCGGCTGACAAGATTGGGCTTCTGTTCCCTGGCTCTGGCGGTATCAGTGCAACTGATCGAGGGCATCAGGTGATGCAAAATACTCACCTGACAGGTCTTGGTGATCATGGGTTCCGTCTTGACCATAGAAAAGATATCAAACCCAATCTGATTTATCTTTTGGATGATAACTCGTCTGCAGCTTTTCGTATCTCCATTGAAGGCGGTAAATTGAAGTGGGCTCCCAATGCCTTGGATCTCAATGCAAAAGCAGATTTACATACCCTGGATTGGGTGAGTACTGGCAAGAGAGATCTCGATGATAACACCGCTCATGACTCTGATGTTCATGGAAAAAATCATGGTGTTGCCGGTTTTTGTATGACCCTGAACCACCAACTTTTCGCCAGAAAGCACCGACTCGCAGCAATGCACGATGGAATCTTTTACCATTCCAGTTATGTTGCGGGTAATGATATTCTTTGCACAGGTTGTTTGACGGTTGATCGCGGAAAGCTTTTAGCAATTGATAACTTGAGTGGGCATTACCAGCCAAGCACAGAGAAACTGGTTCTTGTAATTCGGCAGCTTCAGTCCCAGGGGGTCGATGTCAGTGATCTCAATGTTTTTGCAAGAGCGATTGACGAATGGAAAAAAGCTCCCGATCTATTAGCTGATCAGGACATACTTTCCAATACCTATAACAGGCCGATTCCTGTGCATAAGGCCGCCGCGATTGCAGCCGCTGTTCAATCTTATTCATCGCGCTGGAAAACGTCATTCACAGGGAGCGACGAATCAGCAGATGCACTTGCGAATCTGAAACAACGCGATGGTGCCTCATTAGTTGAGATGGCTATGTTTTATGCCTACAGGTGTAGCACAAACACTCCCGAAGAAAAACAGTATTTAAATGGGATTGCCCGTAAATATAGTCATAAAGTAAAAGATTACGACTCATTTACTGGTGACAAAATAAAAGTTGAAACATTCCAGGCCCTGAAAGACAAATCCGAATTGCGTACCAGGCTTCAAAAAGTATTGGGCCCAAATCTCAAAGCCGCCTGGGCGTCATGAAAGAGCCATGGGCATAGAAATCCTTCTGCCCCTATGCTGTCATGTTGTTTTCGTAAGGTTTAAAGCCTTGAGCGATTTCAAGTTCAGCTTTGCCATTCTCTTCGTTTCAGTAGCGTTCTTGAAATAAAAAACAACAGTTCTGCCAAATAATCGACGTGTCAATGACCGGACGGATACATAATTCGATGTTTTTTAAATCATCACAAATTGACCAGACTACTCATTTTATTTGTTTTGGCAAAGAATGTTTATACATCTAAACTCAACTCACAGTATCCGTCCGGTCATGTACACGTCGATTTTCAGCAGGTCGGGCTGTTTTAATTGCAATAACTGCGTTTTTTATCTTCTTCGCGGCGGATCTGGTTGATCTTCCAGACATGCTCCGGATGTTCCTTCAACCAATTGTCCGGTAACAACCGATCAACCTCCGCCACAGACGGTTTTTCACCCAGCAATGGCAATCTCGTAAAAAGATCCTTCAAATAAGCCCAGGGCTCCACTTCCAATCGCTTGCACGTCTGCACAAGGCTGAACAAAATCGCTGCACGACGGCCGCCCTGCTTACTGCCCACAAAAAGCCAGTTCTTCCGCCCAATTGCAACCGGCTTCAGCGTCCGCTCTGCCGTATTGTTGTCAATCGTTAAAATGCCCGACTCGCAATATCGGTTCAATGCCTCCCACTGATTCTCAAAATACGTCGCCGCCTGACCTGACGGGCTCTTCGGCAACAAATTCGGCTTCTCCAAGTCAAGCCAGGCTCGAATCTCGCCCAGAACCGGAAGCGAATCACGTTGACGAACCGCCAGCCGCTCCGCATCGCTCGCATCCTTTATCCCATGCTCAATCGCATACAACTTCTGAACCATCGCCAAAACTTGCTGCGACCTCGCCCGATCCGTCGTCAACGACTCTTCCCACTTCCGACGCGCATGCGACCAGCAGGCAACTTCCAGAACCTTGCCGCTGGCAAAGATCCCGTCATAGCCACCATACGCATCAACCTGAAGATATCCTTCAAAACCCTTCAAAAACCGCATCGGGCCATCACGCTCGCGGGTTTCCGTAAAGTCATAGACAATGTAAGGATGATTCCGGTCGCCATGATATCCCCAGAATCTCGCCGTTTTTGAAAGCTTCAGCAGGCGATCAACCAGTTTGACCGTGGTATCATCAGTCCAGATCACTTTCGATTGTAAAACGAGCTCAACCATGCGATCGTAAATTGGCAAAGCCAGATCGGCCGCCGCCGCAATCCAGTCACACATCGTGCTGCGACGCAGGTAAATTCCGCTGCGGGCCGCAATGTCCTCCAGCCGATACAGCGGCATGTGGTCGCCATATTTCGCCAGCACCACATGAGATAAAAGCCCCGGCCCGGGCAGCCCTTTTTCGATCGGTTTCGGCGGTGCCGGAGCCTGGCAAACCTGCTCCTGACACTTGCGACAAGCATATTTCACGCGATGATGCTCAAGCACCCTGAACGACGCCGGCGTGTATTCCAGCTGCTCGCTTTTATCGTGGCCGATTTCAATTCGCACTTCACC
>JBILGL010000522.1:0-3480 GCA_044351075.1 Isosphaeraceae bacterium
TTTTATGTTTTAACGAATCGTTACTTCTTTGCAGAAACTCGTCGATATTATTTGCCGATGGAATGGCTCGGTTTACTGATGATTGCCAGTGAATGGGCCCTGACTGATTTGAAATCATTAATATTAAATCCAATGAAATTAAAAGTCACCGATCATGCCCATGACCCTGAATTTCAATTCCCGCAGCGTATGCTCATCAGCATGATTCTCATTGGTTTGGTCGGCTGGTGTTATGAATCAGGCCTGGATCGATGGAAGAATCGGCCTTTTCGACTCTACGATCGCACGAGCCCCGGAATGGTCTGGATGATTGAACGTGAAGATGATTTTTCACTGATTGCAAAATTATCGGAAGAGATTATTCCCCCGAACTGGCGAATTGCAACATCAGAATTACAGGGCTACGGCTTTATGCTGGATCGTGAGATTGATCCGCTATACGGCTATGCCAACCGGCGTATGGCGATGTCAAAAACCCTCTCAAAATATGGTGTGAAAACTGATCCAGCTTATCTTGATGATTCAAAGCCCGAAATTATCTGGACTGGGAGACACCATGAAATTGAATTTCCGCGCGAATTTGAACCGGAAAATCAAATGGAACCGATCAAAGGATTTCAACTGATGTTCGGATTTCAGCTCGACAAGCTCGTTACGGATTACCCAACAATTTTTATGCTTCAGGGTGAGTCGGACAGAGGCCATAAAATATTTACTTCGTTTCTGGTGCGAAAAGGGCTGGAAGATCAATTTCGTGATAGCTTGAGAACACGTCAATTTCAGAAAAAATACGATACGCTGATCGCAACAGATGCATTTCGTGAATGGTCGGCGAAAAATCCATTCTGATATTTTCGACGAAATTATTGCTGCAATTGTTAAAACATGCATAATTATATTTTCTTACGCAATCGGTAAAGATAATGGAGAGATAATGCTGTCAGGTTTTTTTAAATACTCATAAAATATTGAAATGAAATCATACCGGCCTTGGTATTGCCCATCCGTATTATACAGGAATAATAGATGAGAAATCGCAAAGGGATTTTGATTGGGAATGAAACATTACCGCTTGAGGATCGATCACTATTGAGCGGTGCTCTGGTACAACTTCCCCGCCAGGCGGAAATCAGGGCGGCGAATAATAATTCAGCAATCCGTCAGGATTTCACGCCCCGGCGCTGGCAATGGCTGGCCAATACCTACTGGATTGTGCCGCCCAAGGGGCTGCCTGCAATTATTTTCAATTCGCAGTCAGGCAAGATCGCGCCGGTGCTGGATCAAACGGTTTATCACATCACCGGTTATCGCGACGGCTATTTCTGGGGCGAGACGGTTGCCCAATACAGTAATTTCGGCTCGCCTTCAAGTGCTGCCGTGATCGGTTCGGTCACTCCCGAAGGCAAGCTTCTGCTGAATTTTGTGGCGTCTGATGGTGTGACCACCGGAATCGGCTCAATGACCTACAAACGCGGTAGCTGGACAATGGAAAACCAGATGTTCACTGGCACGAGCACATCGCGCATCGGCCATTGGGCTTATATGGTGCAGGTCAAGCCTGGTATGAAGGCATGGAACAATTTGCCTTTTGTGAATGTCTCAGTGCCGAAATTCCTGAGCAATTACAACCTGCCCAAGCCATCAACAATCTGATATTGGCCATTGAATTGCCTGGCAAATCATCGATCGCCCCAGCGATCGAGATTCCAGGCTTTTTTCATGGGCGAATTGGTAGCTATTTCGAAACGGCCAATTTTTCTGGAAATTCTGATAATTCCCGAGTGGCGATCATCACTGAAGCTGATTTGACGGAGCTTCGAACCGGCTCAGGCGTGGCCACACCCATCACCACAGAGAGAAGGATGAGTGCGGCGGCCGGTAACCAATACCAGCGCGAATCATAGGGGCAGATATGTTCCTCATCAAGCGCTCCAAGATCCTGTGTTACCTCAGCCCGAGCAGCGCGAGTCACTTCCGTTTCAAAGACCATTGTCAGCACCGTTCGGGCCATTCCCACGAAGATCCATGCCAGTGCAAGCAGCACGAAGATGACACTATAACGATAACCCTGGGCAAAGCCGCCCATCAGGATCATCAGCTTGCTGGGAAAGATACCAAAGGGCGGCATGCCGGAAATCGCGATAAAACCGACGAGCCAGAGCATCGATGACTGTGGTAAAAGCTTACGAGCCTCGCACACAAGTGCGACCCTGTGCGTGCCATAACGCTGCACAAACGAACCAGCCGTGATAAAAAGCATGGCCTTAACAAGGGAATGATTGACAATCTGCAACACAGCGCCCTGAGTAGCCAGCCCGCCAAAGCCAACGCCCAAAGCGATCAAGCCCATATTCTCAACGCTGGAATAGGCGAGCATGCGCTTGAAATCTCGCTGACCATGCAGAAAAATCGCCGAAGTGCCTACAGAAACAAGCCCCAGCACAATCAAAGCACTCTGGGCAAACTGAATTTCACCGGCGGCATCGCAAATTTGCAGCGCCCGCAGGATTCCAAGAAAAGCCATATTGCCAAGCAGGCTGGAAGTGGCCGCAGTGGGCGATGGCATTTCACAATAGGCATCTGGCATCCACGAATGCATGGGAGCCAGGCCAACTTTGGTGCCGAAGCCGACAAGTATCAGCACAAAAGCCGCTCGGAGCCAGAGCTTATCCACATGGCCCGCCTGAGCAGCGGCGAGCATGTCGGGCAGTGAGAGCACATCCCAGGGCGTCGCATATTTTCCGCCTGATAGGGCGATCGCCAGAAATAACGTGCCCAGCAGGCCCAGAGCGATACCGACCGAGCAGAGCACAAGATATTTCCAGGCTGCTTCAAGGCTATCGCGAGTGCGGTGATTGTAGATCAGCGGGGCAGTCACAAGTGTCGTCAGCTCAATGGCGACCCAGAAAATTCCGAGATGCAGGGTGCAGAGGGCAGCCGTCATCGTGCCAAGAAAGAGCAGATTAAAGAGGAAATAGGAATTCCCATTGGCCCTGCGGCCGGACCGGGCATATTCAACACCGGCAAAACTGCACGGGATATTGACGATGCTCACCAGCCCCAGCAGAACTTTCCCCAGCTCATCAATACCAAGCACTTCGCCGAATTGATCGCCGGAAGTAATGACCCGTGTGGTGAGAATCAGATGCGCAACGGCCACACCCAGAAAAATGCGCCGGTCGATCGATTCGGAAGTCACCAGATAAACGGTCAGGGCCCCGACAAAAGGCAGGGCCACGAGAAGTCCGAGGATGATCATGGCTTCATCACGCCTTTCTCAGCGGTTTCAGCGGGCGTGCCGGTCTCGTTATGCACTTTGGGCCAGCGGCTTTTGGGCAGACGGTCCAGAAGCCGAAGCAGCGCATCGATGACTGTAAGGGGATGCGGCGGGCAACCGGGAATATAGAGATCCACCGGCAACACGGAATCAACGCCGTTGTGGCAATAGGGGCTATCTACAAAAGGGCCGCCGCTGATGGC
>JBILGL010000523.1:0-3455 GCA_044351075.1 Isosphaeraceae bacterium
TTCGTATTAATACAATAAACGATCCATAACCTTTACGAACAACTGCGATCGTCTGGAGAATCGGTTCGTTAATACAATTCCTACTTATTCCCAGGCCTTGTCAGCCGAGATTTCCCGCACAAAAATATTACGCCAGCGAATCTCTCCGCCATGCGTCTGCAGCATGATCGGCCCACGGGCCGGCAGGGGCTTGGTGCGATCCAAGAAATTTTCCATTACGGCATTATCAACAACCAGCTTGCCATTGAGCCAGACCCATGTCCGGTTGCCAATCTGGCGAATTTTCATCTCATTCCACTCACCAAATGGCCGATCGGCCAGCACGAGCGGATCACGGCCAGGTGTGCCAGGCGTATTATTGAAAAGCCCGCCCGAACCGAGATGTGGCTTGCGATTCGGCACTTTTGGATCAAAAACCTGATTCCAGTCCCAAATCTGCACCTGCGGCGTGCCTCGCAGATAAATTCCGCTGTCGGCCTTCGGCACCGTCTTATATTCAATCAATAGCTCAATATCACCAAATTCTTCATCGGTCGTGGCATAGGGGCCATGGCCATCGTTCACCAGTTCGCCGGCAGAGACAGTCCAGTTCTTGGGAAAGTCCAATCGCTGCTGCTTAAGGTTCGCTTCTTTCTTCTCGCCCGTGAGCTTGGCCCCATTGTGTGGGTTCAGGCCGTGCCAGCCAGTCAAATCCTTGCCGTTAAAAAGAGCCCTGTAGCCCTTGGGCGGCTTTGGCTCATCGGCTTTTGAAGTTGTCAAAAGCGTTAGACACGCAGAGAGAATCAAAGACAACCGTAGGCAGACAGAGAAAAAATTCATCTGAGACGAGGCTCCGGGTCTTATGATTCTGGGTAGCACGTTCAACTGACGAAAAGTGAAAACTGACGACTCATCGTTCAGCGACTGGCACTCTTCAGATTCGCCTTATTCAAACCCGAATCATGCAGCGGAAGAGTGAGTGAGGAGACCGCAGAACGCTGAGCAGGCTTGGTGATTGCAGCGGGATAAAGCCCGAAAAGCAGAGTGCCTGCAAGACAAATTCCAATAGCAGCCCGAAGCGGCAGGGAGGCTGCGGAACTGACTTTCGGCTCAAAGGCCGGCGGCACGTCCGACGCCTTCAGATAGATCGTAACCACGATCCGTAAGTAGTAAAACACACCCACCGCAGCATTAACAGCAGCAAAAATCGCCAGCCAGGTCAGCATCCGGTCGGGCTCGCCACTGGCGACACTGAAAAGTGCCGTAAAGACGTAAAACTTGCCCCAGAAACCAACCAGTGGTGGAATGCCTGCCAGACTGAAGAGAAATACCGTCAAGATCAGGGCATAACCCGGACTTGACTTACTCAGACCAGCCAGGTCTTCAATCGATTCGATGGGCCGTTCCGGCCGATTGAGTGCCATGATCACACCGATCGCACCCAGCGTCATCAAACCATAGGCTGCCAGATAGGTGAGTATGCCAAAAGTGCCCAGAAGAGGGTTTGCTGTTGTGGCACCGAGAGGAATATCCTGACGTACAGAAGCGATCAGCCCCAGTAATAAATAGCCGCTGTGCGCAATCGAAGAATAAGCAAGTAGCCGCCTGAGGTTGCCCTGAAGCAGCGCCAGAAAATTGCCAACCAGCAAAGTGGCCGCGGCGATGATCGTCAGGGCTAGCAAAAGCCGGTCAGGAATGTAGTCATTCACACCGTCGCTGAAACGATGCCCGAAAATCGGTGAGAAAACCCGCGCCAACGCCACAAAGCCGACTGTCTTGGGGAACCACGAGAGCAGGGCCGTCATGCCGTAAGGGCTACCCTCATAAACGTCAGGGGCGTAAAAATGCATTGGCACCGCCGTGATCCGGTAGGAAAGACCAATAAAGAGCATCATCGCAGCAATCAGTCCAAATTTGTTATCCGGAATATTCGTGATACCGGAATGGAAGACCGTGGCGATCCCCTTAAGATGCGTAATTCCCAGTATGCCGTACAGGAACGTCGCGCCGTAAATGAAAAACGCTGATGCGAAAATGCTCAGAAAGAAATACTTCGTCGCCGTTTCCAGCGTGGTAGGGTTCCGTCGCGAAAAATAAAGCAGCAGGTATGTCGGCATGCTGACGAGCTCAAGCCCAAGAAAAAGCACAATCAGCTCATTGGCACCCGCCACAATCATTGCCCCGGCCTGAAGAAATAGAAAGGCACCGAAAAATTCCGGAGCACGGGCCGCATCCACCTGATCATGTATCAATGCCAGCAGAATAAATGAGACCAGTAGCAGCCCCAGACGAACATTGATTGAAAACGCATCAGTGAGGAAAACCGAGCTGATCTCATCCGTGGCGGTCGAACCCGTGAACCAGAGGGCTACCAGACCAAGCCCCAGCAACGCTGCGGTAGCCTTTGACCAGAAGCAGCGACTTCGGCTGAGAAATGCACCGGCCGTCATCATCGCAACCGCACCCAGAAGCAGGATGATCTCAGGCGACATCGCTTTCAGGGAATTAACGGTCGATTGGAGAAGATCAGCTTGAGACATGTTCGTCAGGTTCTCTTTTTATCGCGTATATCAGATTAATGTGCGTTTCCGCCAGCCGGCTTCGACACAGGTGCAACTGCCGCCGGTGCATTGACTACCCTGGCACTGGAAGTCAGATCAACCATTCCAGCAGCGATCGATTGTACCGGCGGATTGATCGGGTCCATAAACGGAGCAGGCCGCAGGCCAATCACGAAAATCATCACGATCAACGGTGTCAGGCCCAGCACTTCATACCACTTGAGCGGATCAATCTGTACGTTGTGTCCATGCCCATGATCATCGTGGCCGTGTAATTCATGACCGGAATCATGATGACCATCCCCATGATCATGGTGAGGGCCATGGCCATGTCCCGGTTCACGTAATGGACCAAAAAGCACTCGCTGCAGCATCCAGAGCGTGTAAAACGCACCCAGAATCATCGATGTCCCAGCCAGAATTCCAGCCATCGGCGATGTCTCGTACATCCCGACCAGAATCGGAAACTCACCCACGAAGCCGTTCGTTCCAGGCAGAGCCACCGACCCGAGCGATGCGATGATCAGGAAAAACGCCAGTTTCGGCATCCGTATCCAAAGGCCGCTCATCGCCGCCATCTCTCTCGTGTGATAGCGTTCATAGATCACACCCACACAGGCGAAAAGGGCACCGGTTGTCAGACCGTGATTAATCATCTGAATCGTGCCGCCCGCAATGCCAGTCGCGTTGAGTGCAAACAAGCCGAGGCAGATAATCCCCATGTGGCTCACCGAACTATACGCCACCAGTCGCTTGATGTCCTTCTGCGCGAGTGCTGCCAGTGCCCCGTAAATCGCACCACACACCGCCAGTACCGCCAGTATGGGGAAGAGAACCTTGGCCCCGATTGGTGTCATCCCCAGATTAAAACGGAGAAGACCATAACCACCCACCTTCAGCAGCACACCCGCGAGC
>JBILGL010000387.1:0-4725 GCA_044351075.1 Isosphaeraceae bacterium
TGAATTTGTGTCCAGAGGGCTGATTTTGCGCCACCGCCGCCAAGGAAAATCCGATTCACTTCAAGCCCATGCTGCGCAGCATCTTCCAGAATCTGGCGGGTGCCAAGAGCGGTTGCTTCATAGATCGAACGGAACATGTGGGCCGGCGTATGGGCCAGCGAGAGCCCAGTCCAGGCGCCACGGGCATGTGGGTTTTTGTATGGAGAGCGATTGCCCTGCCAGTCGTCGCGAGCAATCAGGCCATCGCAGCCAGGCGGTATTGCGGCTGCCTCTTCATCAAGAATTTGATAAACCGGCACACCTCGTTTTTCAGCTTCCATGGCTTGACCGGCGGCAAGATGACGGCGGAACCAGTCGAGAATCGAACCGGTGGCCGTCTGCCCGGCTTCCAGCGTGTAAAGGCCCTCAACTGTGGCTTCCGGGTAACAACCCGCCGCGCCCGAACCAAACACACCATTTTTGGACTGAGCAAGATGGCACGTGCTGGAACCGACAATAACGGCCACATCGCCGGAGGCGGTTGCCCCCATGCCCAGCATACCCAGGTAGGCGTCAATCCCGCCCTGGGCTACGGGCGTGCCCGGAATCAGACCAAGATGTGCAGCCGCCTTTTTGCAGAGCACACCATTGCCACGGCCAAGCGGCACAATATTTTTCGGCCATTTGGCGAAAATATCATCGATTTCCATACGGTCGATCAGATCCGCAGGCCAACCACCGTCAGGCTTCACGTAATTCCACTTAACGGCCACATGGTTGAGGGCAAGTGTCCATTCGCCAGTAAGCTTGTACATCATCCAGTCGGTGCATTCGACGATACGCTCGGCCGACTTGTAAATTTCAGGCTCGTGTTTTTTGATCCAGAGCGCTTTTGGCAACATCCACTCAGGGCTGACTTTGCCCGAGACATATTTAAGAACAGGGTCTTTGGTGGCTGAGATGGCGTCGGCCTGGGCCGAGGCCCGCTGGTCCATCCAGAGCAGAGCGGGGCGGAGTACACTGCCGTCGGCCTTGCAGGCGACAACAGTACAAGCGGTGGTATCAAGCCCAATGCCACGAATCTGGCTGGCATTGGCTCCACATTTCGCCAATGCTTCCTTCACGGCAGTTGCTGCACCCGCCCACCACTCTTCGGGAGACTGTTCAGCCCAGGCTGGTTTCGGGTAGGCAGTGTTGAGAGCGGAAGTTCCAAACGCCATTATCTGGCCATTGGTTCTCACGAGTGCCGCACGCACGCTTTGTGTACCGAAATCAAGACCAAGCAGCAGATCATGGGTGGGCATGAATGCAACAACTCCGTTTTTGGGGTGGCGAAGTTCGGGCACCATTGACGATTCGGAAAAAGTTGAGATGGGTTCGATCTTGCATCGCTGGATTCGACAAAATGTCAATTCAGGATTTCAGGATTGATTGATTTCACCGTCAATGACCCGGGAAGTCAATTCAAAATATTATGAATGGATGTACACGTAAGCAAAACACTGAACCTTTAAAAATAAATTCAGGATTGTAAGCACTGGATTTTTAGTGGTTTATGACATCATATCCAGAAATGATTCAACAAAGCTATTAATAAACCTATTGATTCAGATTTCTGTGTCGATCAATATACACGATGTATTGCCCTCATCACTAACGACCTGACCGAATCATCGGAAAACTGTATCGACAGAGAGCCGCGACAGGTCAGTCGCTCCTTTGTGAACCCGCGGGGACCCACCCAGTCATGCGTGAAAATGATCCGAATCTGAATTCAAGCCGACGCGACTTCCTGCGAGGGTCGTCGGTCGCTGCCGCTTCGGCCGTGCTTTCCCAATCTGCACAGGCAGGTATGGAAGAAATCGCCGCAGCCGAAGCTTTGGCCCAGCAGGAGCCGGCAGTTGCTGCAGGCACCGTCAAAGTTTCGCTTCAAGTCAACGGCAAGCCGATGACCACTGAAATCGAGCCAAGGAGCACCTTGCTCGACGTCCTGCGCCATCGGTTGGATGTTACCGGCCCCAAGCGTGTGTGTGATCGCGCAAGCTGTGGCGCTTGCACTGTCATTGTTGACGGCAAATCTGTTTACAGCTGCACAACGCTGGCGATTGCCGCCCAGGGCAAGGAAATTCGAACGCTGGAATCGTTTGATACTGGCCCAAATAGCGTTCCGCACGCCTTCCATCATAATGATGGTCTCATGTGCGGCTACTGCACACCCGGTTTCGTGACCGCTTGTCAGGCACTGCTTGAAAAGAACCCGAATCCGACACTGGAAGAAGTGCGGAAGGGGCTTGATGGAAACATCTGTCGTTGTGGAACTTATGTTGGTGTGGTCAAAGCCGCACTGGAAGCCGCCAAGGCCATCAAGGTATAAATCGGGAAAGGAGCGTAAAGACAATGGCAGCAAACTCTTGGCCCGAGAAGACCCGGATTATCAACACACGTTATCCGCGACTGGACGGGCTGGCAAAGGCTTCTGGCCGTGCGAAATATCCCTCGGATGAACGTCCGGAGGGGACTCTTTTTGGTGTAGTGCTCTATAGCCTGCACGCCCATGCGAAGATCAAGTCGCTGGATAGCTCGGCGGCTGAAAAAATGCCGGGTGTGAAGGCTATTGAGGTGATCGCTGGGCCTGGAAAGACAGTTCGATATCATGGCGACGACATTGCGGTTATCGTTGCCGAGACTGAAGAGCAGGCACGCGACGCTTCACAGGCAATCAAGATTGAATACGAGCATCTGCCACATGCCGCCACAGAAACCCAGGCGATGGCAGAAAATGCGCCAAAAATCGTCAACGGTGGTAACGTGCGGAAAGGCCGTGCCCAGACGACCGGCAACCCTGACGACGGCCTGCAAAAAGCTGATGCTGTGGTTGAGGGAACATATTTCGCCCCTGTTATTACCCACGTTTGCCTCGAGCCACACGGCCTGACGGCCCGCTGGGACGACAAAAACCATATCACGGCATGGGCAAGTACACAGTCCGTCATGGCAACGGCCAATGAACTGGCCGAGTCAAATGAATTGCCTGTGACTAATGTCACTGTCTTGACAGAAGTCATGGGCGGTGGCTTTGGTTCGAAATTCGGCGCCGATATCTGGGGCACTACGGCGGCACGTATTTCCAAGAAAGTTGGCGGCAGGCCGGTCAAGATTTTCCTCGACCGGGCTCAGGAGCATCTGGCTGGTGGCAATCGCCCCTCAGTGCTGGCCAAAGTGAAAATTGGTGGCACCAAAGACGGCAAAATCACCGGCATGATCGCCGAGACTTATGGCACAGGTGGCGTGGCCCGTGGCGCCCAGTTCCCTCTGCCCTATGTCTATAGCCTTGCCAACTACAAGCGGGAACATGCCGATGTTTTCGTGAATGGTGGTAATGCTCGAGCCATGCGTGCACCTGGCCACCCACAGGGTTGTCTGGTGATGGAATCGGCGATCGATGACTTGGCTGCCAAGCTGGGTGTTGATCCGATTGCGATTCGTAAGGCAAATCTGGCACCCAACGACTTCCGCACACCGATCTATCTGAACGAGATGGAGATTGGTGCGGAGCTGATCGGCTGGAAGCAAAACTACAAGCCACGCGGCAGCCAGAAGGGTGTTGTGCGGCGAGGTATGGGCCTGGCACTGCACCAGTGGGGCGGTGGCGGAGCGAATGACAAACAGGTTAGTTGTACGATCTTTGCGGATGGTACGGTTGAACTGAAGTCGGCAACTCAGGATATCGGAACTGGTATCCGCACTGTGCTCGCCATGATTGCAGCCGAAGTGTTTGGGCTGAAACCAACGGATATTAAATCCAATATTGGTAATAGCACTTTCCCACCGGGACAATCGTCGGGTGGCTCGACAACTACACCATCGATGAGCCCGCCATGTTATAACGCCTGTCTTGAAGCTCGTGACGAGTTTTTCAAGAAGATTGCTCCAGGGCTTCCGGGCAATCCGGCTGCGACAGATCTTTCGCTTGTTGATGGCCAGCTGCTGGTCAAGGGTCAGGCTGCGATGAGCTTCAAGGATGCCTGCCGCAAGATCGGCATGAATCCGATTTCAGTCGTTGGCAAATCGTCGCAGGGTCTTGCATCCAATGGCGTGGCCGGTGTTCAGTTTGTTGACCTGTCGGTTGACACGGAAACTGGCGTTGTGAAGCTTCACAAGATTGTTGCCGTTCAGGATTCTGGCCTGATCATCGACAAACTCACCTGGGAAAGTCAGGTCTTTGGCGGTGTGATTGGTGGCTTGAATTACGGCCTGTTTGAAGAGCGAGTTGTTGACCCAATTTCGGGTCGTATGCTCAACCCCGATATGGAACTCTATCAGCTGGCTGGTGCATCGGATATCCCCGAGATCATCTGCCATGCTTATGAGCCGGATGATCAGAAGAAGAGGGGTGTGATTGGCATTGGTGAGCCACCGACAATTGGTACAGCTGCCGCAATTGGTAATGCTGTGGCGAATGCGATTGGCGTGCGAGTGCCCACTTTCCCCATGACCCCGATGAATATTTTGAACGCCCTGGCTAAAGAAGGGAAGGCCTGAAAACCATGAAAGCCTTTGAATACGTCGGAGCTTCTTCCGCCGATCAGGCCGTCAAGGCCATGTCCGCCGGTGCGGTTATCATGTCAGGCGGCACTGACCTGATGAACCGGATGAAAGATTACGTCACCAGCCCTTCCCGGGTGGTCAATCTGAACGACGCCAAGGATCTCGCCGGAATTTCGGGCGATGCTGCCTCAGGTGTCA
>JBILGL010000232.1:0-6775 GCA_044351075.1 Isosphaeraceae bacterium
GATGTTTTGGCCAGCGATGTCATCAAAAAGTCCTATCCGGCTCTTTGGCAAACGACATCTGAAGTCGGGACGCCACAGATTCGAAATATGGCTTCAGTGGGCGGCAATCTAATGCAGCACCCACGTTGCTGGTATTACCGCTCTGGTTTCGGGCTTATTCCGAAATCGGCTGATGGCAAGCACATGCTGCGTGAAGGTGATAATCGCTACGCGGCCATCTTCATGACCGATGGCGATGCGCTTTACGCTCATCCTTCCAGCCTTGCCATTCCGCTCATTGCATTGGGCGCCAAGGCTACACTTGTCGGCCCGGATGGTGAGCGAACCGTTGCATTATCTGAGCTTTACAAAGTTCCGACTTCCAGCGAAGACTCGCCATTTACGGCTAAGACCGGCGAAATTCTCAAGAGCATTTCGATTCCGGCAGCCGCTGGAAAGAATGGTTCTTATGAAGCTCGTCACAAGCAAGCTCACGACTGGCCGCTGGTGCTGGCTTCGGTCAACCTGACGATGTCCGGCGATACCGTCAGTGATGCTACCGTGGTCGTCTATGGAGTTGCCCCGGTACCATGGCGCTCAAAAGCGGCCGAAGAAGCAATCAAAGGCAAGGCTGTGACAATTGAAACCGCGAAAGCCGCCGGATCTGCCGCCGCTGAAGGGGCGAAGCCACTCTCGATGAACGGCTACAAGGTATCCCTGCTGAAAACCGTTGTGGCAAGGGCACTTTGTGTTACCGTTGGCAATCGCTATTGGGAGGCATAATCCCAATGGCTGATTCGCAAACGAACGAGCAACCAACGAATGAAGAAGCCCAGACGGGGCCTCTGTGTCGCCATATCCGTTCCAAGGGAATGTATGTTTACACGGATGGTGTTGATATGGGCTTTGAACACGACTATGACAACACCATTTTCTGGTGCCTCAAGACGATGAAATCTTTTGGCCCTGACGATGAGATGGTTGAGCGGGAAAGTTGCTCGTGTACCACCCGGGCCTGTTATCAGTCTCTTTGAATTGCTAGATTCTGTTTAATTCAGGAGGGCCGAATTTCGGTCCTCCTTTTTTTATTTTTGACCGAGCAATACGATTTCTGCGATTTTCTGAATGAATGGATGGCCGGGCACGACACGTGAGGGATCCGCCAAGTCCATCGCCAACCTTGCTGAGGCTCGAGCCAACGCCATTAATTCCTTCTGATTCTCCAGCTCAGTTTCGCTCCGAGCCAGCCAGAAGAAACTCATGGCGGAGAGCCTTTTGATAAGCTCAGCGATTCGCGGTCCAAGTGACCGCTCAAAATAAACACGTAAAATACTTTGGCCAATTTCCGACTTCAAATCCCGTTTTCCCCTTGCCTGAAATTCTGAAATGAGCTCACTGGATTGCTCATCGGCAGGAAACCAGTGGCGAACAGCAGGAGCGAGAATCGCTGCATCAGCCGCAAGCGAGTCAGGCCTCAGATCAAGCGGATTATGCTCTACGAGTATCCTCTGCCATGCAGCCCATGTATCAGAATCCACATCTGTCCAAAACACTAGTTTTTTATCAAGATATCCGGACGTCCAAACCTCTGCGCTTGATTTGAAATCTCCGGAGAAACCTTTTGAAAGCAGCTCGATCAACCATTTTTTGACTAATGTCGAGTGACTGCAAACTCTTCTGGGAGGCTCAAGTCTCACCTGCATGGCCCCTTCGTTCGGATCAGCAACCTGATACTCGAACAATCGAATACCTTTTTGCCAGGAACCACCCAAAATAAAACGGTGAATCACATCGCCATCTTCAACAAAATCAACCCCAGCGCCAAACTGACCGGCGGCACTTAAATCAGTCACCCATGAACAAGTCAGTAAATCATCGATTTTCGGAGAAAGACTAAAGGAATTGAAATGATTGGATAGAGAAATTTTTTCATGAGTGGCATTGGACGGGAGTTCCAAAATTTCAAAAAGCGATTGATTGAGCTGAGGGTCACTTGTATCGAGCAAGTCATGGAAGATCTCTCGACGTGCCTGTGGTGTCATTTCACCGATCGAGACGAGCAGGGGCAGGGCATCGTCAGGCCCAGCCAGAAGCAGTTGTCGTAGTTGGGGCTGAATTTCTGAACCAATTTCACTCAATTCGCTGACTTTTTCGGCCAATTCGCCACATATCCCCGATTCAGGCAGTCGGCCGGCACTTTTGAGCAAAACGACTGCCGCCAGTTTGTCTTCACTTGAAATATCCGGTCGATTTTCAATCGCCTGAATCAGCATTTCCCACAATTGATCGAATCGATCCGCCAGTAAGCTTACAAGTTCAATTGCACCCGGCATCGATTGAGCGGGCCCATCAGCAAGCAGGGCACCTGTGGCCCTGGCTAATTCTTCCGGCGATGTGACTGCAATTAGTTCGTCCAGTTTTTCGCTGACTGAATCGTCCTGCTGGGCGACAGCAATGAGAAATTCGGCTAGAACTTTCGAGTCGTCCATATTTTCCGTTTTGCAATTCATGATTCTTGTCGATTGAAGATATCAGCCATTAGGAATCATTATTCATCTGTCGTAAAAAAATTAAAAGTGTAAAGCAATCATCACGAACTCAATAACTTCAAATGAAATTTCTAACATATTTATGAAATAGTGAGACCTGCTGCCGGCTTTTGCTTCCATTGCCGACAGCAGGTCCCCACTGGGGTACCCAGGGTTCAGGCGAATATTAATTGGCAATCAATCAAATTCGCCCGGTTCTCTACCCTTTTTTTCAATATGCCGGCACAATCACAGGCACTTGCGTGCACGACTGAACTGCCTGCTGAGTGGCAACAACTCTGGCCGATGTTCGGGTGACAGCTACAGGCACCTGTTCAGCGACCGTTACCGGCACCTGGCGGACAGCGGTTTCCTGAAGATACTTCGTCGTTGTTACCGGAAGTTTTTCTTCACGAATCTCTTCCACCATTTTGCAGGTTGTCACGGGGATATTTTCAACACGTTCCTCAGCGACATAAGTGCAGGTGCGCACTTCGTAGGGCTCGACCCGTTCTTCCTCAACGTATTCCGTTGTCTGGACCGGGATCTGTTCGATGCGTTTTTCCTCGACATAAGTGCAAGTGCGCACTTCGTAAGGCTCCACACGCTCTTCTGAAACATATTCCGTTGTCTGGACAGGGATCTGCTCGACCCGCTCTTCAGCGACATAGTTGCAGGTGCGCACCTCGTAGGGCTCAACTCGCTCTTCAGCCACCATTTCGGTTCGGGTCACAGGAATCTGTTCTACACGCTCTTCCGAAACGTAAGTACATGTCTGCACTGGTACCTGGCGAGTGATCGTCTCCTGCACATAGCTGGTTTCAATCACATTCCGCACAACCGGTCGCTGGACCATAACCGTCTGGTTCAGCACTTGTGGAGCAGTTTGCACGGCTACCGTCTGGGCACAACCCGTGCAGCCATCGACGGCCATTTGCAGCATCACCTTGCCAGGAATCACCGTTTGCCGATTTTCAAATGCAGATACAGTTTCAACTACCTGACGGGTTGACTGTACCGGCTTGAGCACGTTGTGGCTTTCGTTCACCATTGAAGTCTGAATGACAGGCTTTTGCACAGTGTAGCGACGCTCCTGCATAGAAGTCGTCTGCACGGGTTTCATCACCGTGTAGCGGCGTTCCATCTTTTGCGTCTGAACCACAGGCTTCATCACCGTGTATTTTTTCTCGACGGTTGATGTTCGTACGACCGGTTTTTGAACGGTGTAGCGGCGTTCCATCTTTTGCGTTTGCACCACGGGCTTCATCACCGTGTATTCACGCTGGGTGGTGCTCGTGCGTGTGACCGGCTTCATCACCTTGTAACGACGCTCCAATTGCTGCGTCTGTACGACTGGCTTCTGCACGGTATATCGACGCTGAACAGTGGCGGTTTCATAAACCGGCTTGGCCACCGTGTAGCGACGTGTCACAAAGCTTGTTTCCTGCACGGGTTTAAGTACCGTATAGGGTTCTTCCTTCATGACCGTTTTGTATTGTGTCTGCATGACTGTCACTTGCTCCGGCACCATGACAGTCTGATAAACCGTCTGCATGACGGTTTCGCACTGCGGCATCAGGGCGACGGTTGATGTGGCATGAGCCACGACCGGCGAACGGCTGCACGCAAGCTGGACGGCCCCTCCGTAGGTCGCCCATGCCGATTGGCTGCCAAGCGACAAAAAGCCGCCAAGGGCCAGGGCACAGAATCGTATCTTTCCGCGACCTTTCATTTGCGTAATCCTTGCAATTGATTAAGCTTCTGTCTCGTATTCAGATCTACCGACCGAGGTTCCCCAGTGAATCACCTCTGTCTGCCGGCAAAATCATGAACGGACTTGAGCAAAATCTTTTCACCAACCAAAGTATAACTCGCAAAAATTGGTTTAATGCCGACAACCAATATTTCATGGCGTACTCTCCGATTTTTTTTCTAAAAAATATTAAAGACTTGGTCACGGTCTCTATTTGAGGGCTGAGGCAGCAAGAGTAACCAAGCATGTAAACTATTGATTTTAGTAATCTTATGTCACAATAAAACAAAACAGTCCCGGGATTGATACCAAAGACATCGGTCCAAACGAATTTGTTGATTTTAACGAATCACAGGCAAATTTTTTTTCTTTCGATTCAAGAACTTATGATTTAAAGAAAGGGAACAATTAATTGATTGGTGGTGGCAAGACTGGTTTGAATTCCGGCATATCAGGAAATTTAGAAGGATCGATATTCCGCCAGTTGGGCGATGCGAGCAGAGCAGCGTTGAAATCAGCAAGGGTTGTCTCCTCATCCATGGGTGAACCGAACTGCTTGGCCTGCTGCCACTTGCGAAATTTTTCAAGAACGCTGTTTGTCTCTGTCGTCCACTTGTTTTTGGCGTCTGTGGCACGTTTGTCTGCGAGTAATATCCAGCCACGGGCATTTTTATCTTTGGATTCGATCGGTTTAAGAGCTTCAGCCAAGCGGATCCAGCAGCCTGCAAGTTCCTGATAGAGATTCTCTTTGGTGGGCAAAACGGCGAGATCTCTGGCCTTCACATAGAGATCTTCAGCTGGCCCATCCGCCTTGACGAGTGCGGCGATGGTGGACCGGTCAAGCACCATGGCCCTGCGGTCAGCAGCCGTCAGGGCTACCTGGTCACGCCATTTCGAGACATCTTCCTTGTAGGCATGCTCAGGAAATCGCCTTTCAAGTGGTTCAACAAAGCGATTCATTGCTTGCAGCCAGTCGCTATAATCTTCACTAGCCATTAGCTTTGCGGCTTCAGAATGAAGATATTCCGGACCTGCCGGCCAGAGAAAATACCCGATCAAACCCAATAACAGAATTAAAGTTGTGAGGAGGCCAGCCACTTCGAGCGTCGGCCTGCGGCTTACTGTGGCAGCTTGTTCTTTTTTGAGCTTTCGCGGTTTTTCGTTAACGCCGGCACGGTTCGGATTCTGGCCGGGCCTGACAACATATTTCAGAGCTTTACCGGCCGCATCCTTTTCCAGCAATTCACGCAATTGGGTCGCTACTGCAAGTGCATCCCAGGGCCGTTCTGAAGGCGCTTTCTGAAGCATACTGTAAACCAGATCATCAAGAATCATCGGAATTTCCGGATTCTTTTTGCTGATTCTGGGTGCTGGGATGCTGATATGGGCAGCCAGCATGGCCGTCTGAGAATTCGCTTCAAAAGGAAGCGACTTCGTCAGCATCTGGTGCATGATCACGCCCAGGGCGTAGAGGTCGGTCTTATGGCTGACGGTGGTGCTTGCGGAAATCTGCTCAGGGGCCATGTAAGAGGCCGTGCCGAGGGTGCGTCCAGTTGCCGTAAGATCTTCACCTAAAAGATCTTTTGCGATACCAAAATCAGAAAGTTTCAGATTTCCTTCGCTGGTCAAAAGCAGATTCGACGGTTTCAGGTCACGGTGAACAACGTTTTCCTGATGGGCAAAATGAAGGGCATCGCAAATCTGAATGGCATATCGGCAAGACCTTTGCCAATCAAACGGAGCCTCACGATCTATCAGCTCGTCAAGCGTGCCACCCTCAAGCAATTCCATGATGTAATAATAAACGCCATGAGTTTTCGAGAGCCTACCGCCATGGCAATGGACAATATTTTTGTGCTTAAACTTTTCCAGCAGAGAGGTTTCACGTTCAAATCGCTCGGCCAGAGAGCCTTTAAATGTGAGTTCTTTAGGCAAAATTTTAATTGCGACCCGACGACCCGAAGGCTGATGCACCGCCAGATAAACAACACCCATTGCCCCGGCTCCGAGGCGTTTTTCGATCACACACGAGCTAAAGGACTTACCGATGAATGGGTCGTTCAATTTTCACTCCAGCCTTTTTCTCCAACATCATTAAACCAAAAAAGTCTCCCGTTTTCACTACGGAAGACTCAAGTACATCTGATTTTTTTTACTGCCAACTCAGACAGGAATATGACATGAAATCCCCATCGCCGCAGGCAAGTAACATTTCTCGGTGTAATCCATCACCATACGATCGGCATTAAATCGCCAGCCCAGGCTTCTTAAAGCGGCTTTCTGGCGAGCAATCCATTGTCTTGGCAAGCCATCAGCATCGCGATGATAATACAGCGGAATAACTTCACTAGAAAGGGTTTTCATCAAATCGTCGTAATCACGTCGATCCTGTACCGATGGGTCCACATGCGTTTGACCATGGCCAATCGCAAATCCATTAATGCCATTGTAAGCTTCAGCCCACCAGCCATCGAGCACAGAAAAATTCAAAACCCCATTCAACAAAGCCTTTTCG
>JBILGL010000524.1:0-3445 GCA_044351075.1 Isosphaeraceae bacterium
TTATGATCCGATCGTGCTGGATGTTGATGTTGATCGTAAACTCTTCAATCCTGAGCTTTTTCGCCTCTCTGAGGGCCTCGATGGCCTCCGTGTGGAAGGCCGTCGGCAATTGCTGGACAATCTTGATGCCCTTTCCGCTGGCTCATCCAGCAAAAAAGCCCTGTTCGAGAAAGCCTATCGACTCCTGAATTCTCGTGAATTGAAGCAGGCCATTGACTTGGGACAGGAATCGGAAAAGAGCCGCCAGCGATATGGCTTTTTTGACGCACCGCTACCTAAAGGCGAAGGCGGCGGTGGCGGCAACGGTGCCGAGATGGGCTTTGCCCGGCAAATGCGGGGCCAGAATTTGCTGATGGCCCGTCGGCTGGTAGAGGCAGGCGTGCCTTTTGTGAATGTCAATGACTTTCGTCAGCAGGGGCAGAATTGGGACGCTCATTTCAAATGCTTCAACCAGCATAAGTCCTTTCTGCTGCCGCAGGCTGATCAGGGCCTTTCCGCTCTCATTGAAGATCTGGACGAACGTGGCCTGCTTGATTCGACACTCGTGGTAGCAATGGGTGAATTTGGCCGCACGCCCAAGATCAATGGCGATGGCGGCCGCGATCATTGGCCTGATTGCTACACCGTCCTTTTTGCGGGCGGGGGCGTTTCGGGCGGGGCGATTTATGGGGCGAGCGATCGCCAGGGGGCTTATCCCTCACGTGATCCGGTCACGCCAGGCGATATCGCCGCCACGATCTACTGGCGATTCGGCTTCGAGCCCGACACGGAAATTTACGACCAGACACAACGCCCGCATCGACTAGCCAGCGGAACACCGATTAAATCCATTTTCGGAATGGCTTGAATTCGCAAAAAAAAATTCTGCCTTGAGATTCACAACCAATGATCCCGATCAATCGCCGCACCGTGCTGAAATCACTGAGCCTGCCATTTCTGGGCAGCTCCTTAAATGCAGATTTCCTCACGAATGCCGATGTCTCCAGCGTAACAGAAAAGCTCAGGCAAGCCGTCGTGTTTTTTGCCACCAAAGCGGCCAGGCATGGTGGCTATGTCTATCAATATTCGGCTGACTTGAGTAAAAGCGAAGGCGAAGGAGTGACTGGGCCCGACACCGTCTGGGTCCAGCCGCCAGGCACGCCCGCCGTAGGGCTGGCAATGCTGCTTATCTATCAGCGAACGGGCCTGAATGAAGCTCTGGCCGCTGCCACTGCCGCCGGCGAATGTTTAACAAAAGGCCAGCTCCATAGCGGCTGCTGGACGGACAAAATTGAATTCGCCGCCGATGCCCGCAAAAAAGTGGCTTACAGGGCAGATGGCAAGCTCAAGCCAAAGGCATTTAATGTCAGTACGTTTGACGACGATAAAACGCAGTCGGCTGTGGAATTTCTGCTTTATTTGAACAGCGAACTAAAAGGTGAAAATCAAAAAATCAGGGAAAGCCTGCATATCGCACTCAAGTCGCTGGTTGATGCCCAGTTCCCCAATGGCGGTTTCGCCCAGGGATTCTCGGAACCGGCAGATAAAACCAAGCCCGTCGCTCTCTCTGCTAGCTATCCGGAGAGCTGGCCAAAAGAGTATCCCGGTGGCAAATACTGGTTTTTCTATACTTTTAACGACGGCAATATTGATAATCTGATTAAAATTCTCTTATTGGCGGAACGCATCGAGCACGAAGAAAAATATCGGGCAGCGGCACTCAAGGCCGGTGAGTTTATCCTGAAATCACAATTGCCCGACCCTCAGCCCGCCTGGGCCCAGCAATATGACTTTGACATGAAGCCAGTCTGGGCCCGAAAATTCGAGCCACCTTCCATCAGCGGCGGCGAAAGCCAGCGAATTTTGACGACGCTTATGGATCTCTATCTGGAAACCGGCGAGAAGCGTTATCTCCAGCCAATCGAGCCTGCGCTGGCATGGCTGGAGAAATCTCGCCTGAGCGACGGACGTATCGCCCGATTTTATGAGCTGAAAACCAATCGACCGCTCTATTTCACCAAAAAATACGAACTGACGTATAACGATAGCGACCTGCCAACGCACTATGGCTTCAAGGTCGATGACAAAACGGCATCGATCCGCAAGCGATTTGAAAAAGTATCAGCCATGTCAGAGCGGCAGAGGATCAAGGAACGTGACTCCAAACGACAGCCACGCGGAATCAGCAAGCCCTCGGCAGGTGAAGTCGAAAAGATCATCGCCGGGCTTGATGCACGTGGCGCCTGGGTTGAACCCGGCAAGCTGAAATATCACCCCAAGGATGATCCAACCCGGGAAGTGATTCGCTCGGAAACATTTATGAATAACGCCCTGACACTGGCCGACTGGCTCGCGGGAAATTCACCCAAATCATGACAATCTAAACTTTTCCGCCTTTTTTCGCAGCTGGTGGAAAAAGCTCTCGCAGCTTTTGAATCAGGCCAATCATATCTGGCGGAATGGGCGACTGAAGCTCTAGCCGCTTGCCCGTTTGTGGATGCACAAGCGCCAGCGTGTGGGCATGCAGTGCCTGCCGAATAATGAGCGGTTCTTCGCCCTCCACGGCCACGCCGGTTTGAGTCAGCCCTTTAAGTTCCGATACGGACACTCGTTCTCGCCCGGCATAGAGCTTGTCGGCCAGGATCGGCGTTCCAATCGAGTGCATATGCACGCGAATCTGGTGCGTCCGGCCCGTGTGGAGCTCGCATCTTAGCAAGGCATAGCGGCCATATCGCTCAACCACTTCGTAAAACGTGCGCGAATCCTTGCCCCCATCGGCCACCGGCTTGATCGTCATTTTTTCGCGAACAGTTGGGTGATGCCCGATCGGTTTCTCAATGAAATCACGGTCGCGCGAAGGCTCGCCATATACCACGGCCAGATATTTCTTTTCGACCGTTCGATTCTCAAACTGGGCGGCAATCGCCCGGTGCGTTTCATCGTCGCGTGCCACCAGCACCAGGCCGGTGGTGTCACGGTCAAGCCGGTGAATAATCCCCGGCCGCTGGGCTCCGCCCACACTCGAAAGCGTTTCGTAACGAAATTGAAGGGCATTTACCAGCGTGCCTCGCCAGTTCCCCTTGGCTGGATGCACCACCATACCCGCCGGCTTGTTTACAACCGTCAGCCACTGGTCTTCGTAAAGGATATCCAGAGGAATATCCTCAGGCACAATCGGATGCTCGGGCAATTCCGGCAGGCTCACGCGAAAAACGTCACCTTGTCTTACTTTGTACGACGCCTTGGCAGGTTTGCCGTTGAGCAAAATACCTCCGGCCGAGATGATCTTCTGAATCATCGACCGCGAAAAATCGGGGTATCGGCTCGCCAGATAAGCGTCCAGCCGGGGCTCTGTTGCCAGAAACGACTGGACTGTGAATTCCTCCGGCGTCGTCTTCAGGTCGTGTTTCATTGCCCATCCCCCCTGCGATTGTTCGACGATTCCGGCAGAATACAAAAAAAAGGA
>JBILGL010000077.1:0-11483 GCA_044351075.1 Isosphaeraceae bacterium
CTTGATCATCTGCTCAAAGGCTGATATTACGAAGAGCTGGTCCAACGAAGTGGGTTTAACATTAATGAGCGGCGGTCAAGATGATCGCCGGTCTTTTGTCATTTCAGAATTCAAATAATTTTCTTCATATTTGACGATTCATGTGATTAATAAGACTTTTGATAAATTATGACTTGCCACCGGTAAAGATTGCATTTCTGTGTTCCTGCCACATTTCCATTTCAATTGAAAGCAGTTCCTCGGCAATTTGATGTTCATTCATCCCACGAGCAGCCAGTCTTGGGGCCTCACTAGACGCATAAAGCTCAAGCCCTCGCAGCGCCAGCGGTCTTCGACGAAAGTCAGGATTCCAGAGAATCCCGGCATTCGCCAGGCCCGCCCTCACACCGGCGAGCCAGTGTTCAACTATACCAACCGTAAATGGTGAAAAATACATCGCCGGCCTCTGTTTTGCCCAGTTAATCGTCGCAATCACTGCGTCGATGGTTTCAATTGCTGATTGATTTCTCATTGTATCTTTCCAATCAGACAATACTTCAGAGCAAGACTGAATTTGGCTGAGTTGCTTTAATGTAATGTTCAGGATGGCAAATAATTGTTGTATGGCATTCCATGATGCAAACGGCTGTAATCACTGTTTCGAAAATCTCCAGATCATGCTACCCGAACAGCGGACTATTCGATTTCTTTTTTTCTCAGGTTATCCACCATCATTAATGCCAGCATCGTTTTGGCGTCACAGATTCGCCCGTCGGCGACCATGGCCATCGCCTCATCCCAGTGAAATACAACTGGCTCGAGATTTTCATCAAGTTCCAGGTTTGCACCGACTGCTTCCAGATCTTCACACAAATAGAGATGCATGACTTCGCTCATGATCCCCGGCGAAACAAACCATTCACGCAGCTTTGTAATCTTCCCGGCCTTGTAGCCGGTCTCTTCAATCAGTTCGCGGGCTGCGGTAATATCAGGCGGCTCATTCAGGTCAATCGTTCCGGCCGGCACCTCCCAAAGTGTTGTGCGCACAGCATATCGCACATTTCGCACAAGGCAGACATGATCTTCATCAATCATCGGCACCAGAGCCACCGCACCCCGGTGTAAAACAACCTCGCGTTTGGCCGTTGTGCCGTCATTAAGCGTCAGTGTATCAAGGGCCAGCTCAATCTTCTTACCAGTGTAAATAATTTCGCGGCTGCTTGGTAAACGGTTTTCGTCAATCATCGTCCCGCCTCTCATTCTGGTTTGTACAAGACTGATCTATTACTCTAACAAATATTAGGAGGTAAATGAAATATCTTCGAATTATCAAATGAAAAAAATCTGTAATTCAATTGGATATTCAGGAATTAGTATCATCAATTGTGATATTTTACTTGAAATCCATCTGCTGTATTTACTATCCTGTGAAAACTAACGGAATAAACTGCAAACCTCAGGCACTTCAATAAATATCATGCGACTCAGCATCCAGTCAAAATTGATCATCGCCATCGTGCTTATCAGCATCACGGCGGCCATTATCACTGGTGTTCTCGGTTATCGTTCAGGCGAGTCGGCCCTGAAGCAGAGCATCTACGAGCGTCTGACGGCCATCAGGATTTCCAAGGCACGGCAGATCGAAAACTTCATGACCCAGCTCAATAATCAGGTTCTGACCTATTCCGAAGATCTGATGATCATTGAGGCGACTCGTGAATTTCGTAAAGCCGTTGAACCGCTGAGAAAAAAAACACTTGCTCCGCAGGAATCGGCCAGAATTGTTGAATTCTACGAAAAATCATTCCTGCCTGAGCTTGCCCGCCATATTGAATCAAAGCCAGTGCTTGAATCGGTCTATCCCAACAATAACCTCGCCCTCTATCTGCAGTATCATTACATTATCAATAATCCGCATCCGATCGGTTCCAAAGATAAGCTCGAACTGGCTGCGGATGGCAGTGAATATTCCAAAGTGCATGCAAAATACCATGAAGTGATTGATAATTTCAGAAAAGTATTCTTATATGATGACATGCTGATTATTGATGCTGAAACGAGCGATGTCATTTACACGGCCAGCAAAGAAATTGATCTTGGTACAGACTTTGATAACGGACCTTTTTCCAAGTTGAAAATTGCCGAGGCGGTCAGGCTATTACAGCGGGAACGTGATAAGGACCGTGTTGTTATCGTTGATTATGAGTCGTATCGCCCCGCTTTGGGATATCCAACCGCATTCGCTTTGAGTCCGATTTTTGACGGTAATGAGATGATCGGGATTCTGGCGGTTCAATTTCCGATCAAACAGATTAATGATATTATTTCCGGCTCTAATAACTGGGAAGCTGAAGGGCTTGGTAAGACGGGCGAAGTCATTCTGGGGGCGGAAGACGGCTATCTGCGAAATGAAAGTCGATTCTTTGTCGAGGATCGAAAAGGCTACATTAAGGCCTTAAAGCATATTGGAGTCGGTTCGGAGGAGATTGCAAAAACGGAGCGGCTGGAGACAACGATCCTGACAGTCCGACTTAAGTCAGAGATTGTCCGGCGGGTACTTGAGGGGGAAGCCAGCACCATGATAACTCGCGACTATCTGGGTCGGGAGGTCCTGGCTAGCTTCGCCCCACTTGATATGCATGGCCTGCGCTGGGGGATTGTGGCCAAAATCCCGACCGAAGAAGCATTTATTCCGATTCGTAAATTCACCCACGACTTGCTTACGACTCTTGCAGCCATTGGGCTTGCCGCAATTATTCTGGCCACAATGATGGGGGCGAGTTTCACTCGTCCCATCCGTAAATTGATTAAGGCCGCCGCCAGGCTCTCGAAAGGCGAGCTTGATACGCGTGTCAGGATCAATGGTCACGACGAATTTAACGATCTGGGCAAGGCGTTTAATGAAATGGCTGCCGAGATACAAATGCGTAAAGGCAAACTCGACGAAAAAATTGCCGAAAATGAGCGATTGCTGGAAAGCATGCTGCCATCGGCCGTAGCGGCCAGGCTTCGCACGGCACCTGGCGAGCAGCAGAGCGACACACATGCGGATGTGACGATTGTCTTTGCCGAAGTTCGCGGATTTGATACATTCTCGGAATCACTGGAGCCGACCCGGGCCCTGAATCTTCTGAATCGTCTGATTGTATCATTTGACGAGGCCGCCGAACGGCATGGTGTGGAGAAACTCAAATCGATTGGTGCGAGTTATCTCGCCGTCTGTGGCCTGAGTATTCAGCGGTTTGATCATTCGCAGCGGGCTGTGGCTTTTGCCCTTGATGTCGAGAAAATCGTGCAGGGCTTTAATCGAGATCAATCGGCAAGTCTGGTTGTGAATATCGGAGTGCACCGCGGCCCGGTAACGGGCGGCATCATTGGCCGCAGCAAATTCATTTACGACCTCTGGGGCCGCACAATCAATTACGCCCGCAGCCTGAGCGTTTCCGACTCAACCGGCGCGGTTCAGATTTCAGAGGAAGTCTATGACCGTGTCGCCGGAATTTACAGCTGTGAATTAAAGCCGCAGAAGGATGCATGTGATTTGAAGGTTTATCTTCTGGCAGGGCAGGGGGCAGGGCGAGACCGGAGCATTCCATCGCCAGCGTCTGCCGGGCAGGTCTGATCTTTTACAAGCCACTGGGGGATCAGAAAAATGCTGCTTTCGGATAATGAAATTCTGAGACTTTACTGGACGGTCGGCCTGCTGCTTTCCGTCCCACTCATTTCTGTAATACTGCTTGAAATTGAGCATCGGCTGACTCGGAACAATTCGCCGTTTCGTTCCGTCTTTCACTGGCTGCGGGTGCTCTTTGTGCCGCTCTTTGCCGCATGGCTGGGGCTGATTCATATCGCTGATTATCCGCTGACCGACGATCTCCCTAAAATCGTCGCAACACTCGCCGATATAGCGGGCATTGTTGTCGGTTTATCCGTGATTAATGCAATTCTCTTTTCCAATGTCGCCGAAAATTCATGGCAGGCCCGCACGCCAAGGCTCTTGGTTGATATCGTTCGTCTCTTTCTGGTTCTGATTGGTGTGGCGATCGTTCTGGCACTTGTCTGGGGCGTTGATCTGGGGCAGGTGGCTGCAGCGCTCGGCATTGGGTCGATTGTGATTGGTCTGGCGATCGCCGAGCCGCTTGGCAATGTCTTTGCCGGCCTGATGCTTTTGATCGAACGACCGATTTCTGTAGGAGATTGGATTAAAATTGGCGACGATATCGGTCAGGTCATTGAAATTAACTGGCGGGCCGTGCATCTTCGCACATTTATCCGAAATCTTGTCGTTGTGCCAAATTCAACACTGGCTAAAGAATCGTTCGAAAACTACAGTCGTCCCAATCGTCTGCACTGCGAAAATATCACGCTGGGCTTTTCATACGATGATCCGCCAAACAAAGTGCGTCTGATTCTCATGGATCTGCTGCAATCAACCCAGGGCATTCTTTCGGACCCCCCGCCCGCCGTGCTTGTGGCCAATTATGCCGATTTTGCTGTGGAATATAAAGTGATTTTCTTTGTCGAGGATTTTGGCAAGCTGGGGCTGATTCGCGACAGCTTCATGACACGTGTCTGGTATGCCGCCCGCCGCGAAGGCATTACCATCCCCTTCCCAACTGCCACTGAAATCGGCCTTGAGCCGAAAGAACTTGAAGAAAAGGCACGCCCGCCGATCGCCGAGTCCATTCGTTCACTTGCTATTTTTCAAATGCTCAGCCAGTCCCAGCTTGATTCAATCTCACAAATGACCACCTGGCGCGACTTCGCCCGGGGTGAGGTGATCGTCGAAGCCGGAAACCGGCTGCCAGGGCTTTTTATTGTTGTTCGTGGCCGGATCAGGGCGACCTTTACAAATACCGATGGTCAGCTAATTGACGTTTTTGAAGCAAACCACGGCGACATTTTCGGCGAGTCGATCGCTAATGGCATTAATACCAGTGAATTTCGCAACATTGCGATCGAAGACACCAGCTGCATGATCGTCGATCCCGAACATTTCCGCCGACTCCTGTACGAATCTCCACGATTTGCTCGCGAAATCGCTCAGATCAGCGAATCGCGAAGCATTCGTCCGAATGACTTAATACTGCGGCGGTAGCAGGTCTATTTCATATCATTGAACTCGGAATAATTCAGCAAATTGCCAGGAACATGCCAAATCCAATCCGATGGTTTGAAATTTACGTACAGGACCTGCCAAGAGCCCGTTCGTTTTATGAAAATCTCCTGCAAATAAAACTCACTAAGCTCAATGACGCCAATCCTGAGCTCTGGTCCTTCCCCGGCGATATTGAAAAACACGGTTCAAGCGGCGCTCTGGCCTATATGCCCGGCGTCCCTTCTGGCAATAACAGCGTTATGGTCTATTTCGCCTGCGACGACTGTGCGACAACTGCTGCCCGTGCTGCTGATGCCGGTGGAAAGATCTTTCGCGATAAAATCTCCATCGGCCCATTTGGCTTTATTTCGCTGGTTATCGACACGAAATGCAATATGATCGGATTGCACAGCATGACATAAATAAAAATGCCGGTATAAAAATACCGGCATGCTCTGTCACATATGCTATGTAACCGATTAGTAAGAATCTGCCGAGATTACTTCGCCACCGGCACGAGTGCTAAGGCCCCGCCAGCTTGTCACGCTGATTGAATCCTTGATAAATTGCACATGGCCGTCGCAAAACAGGCTGTTCACCCCGCCTGGATGGTTACTCCTCGCTGTCTTAATCGCCGGATTATGCGGCGGGCTCGACTGCCAGCAGTCAAAACTCCTCGAATTCGGCGTCAGATAGTGGTTATAAAGCGTGGTCCGGTAATCTCCATCCCACCAGCCATAACCCTTATCCAGCCTCCATCCTGTCGGATTGGCACATCCAGCATCCGACAGAGGCGCTGTGCTGATCGCTGCTCCCCGACGAATATCCTGCGGCCTGTTTGCTCCTCCACTGACAGTTGAAGCACCGCCAGAAGCCGGCCCAATAAGCTGCTCTGAAGTTGCTACCGTGTTGCTTGAACCATCGGTAATGGTCGAAATTGATTGTGCTCCGCCCAGTACAAATGCCCCATTGGCTGCCACCGTAGCCCCTGCATCACCCGGCACGGCAGTGCCCGCCGACCCATCGCCTGTGCAGAATTGATAATTCGAAGGCCCTGAAGTCACCCCGCCGGGCAGAGTTGAAGGTGGAGCCTGGCCATCACTTGGGCATAGGAAAAATGCCACTTTCGCGGCCATTACCGTTGTGTTTGCTCCAAACGGAGTCCACGGATTTGTGCCATAAACGGCCGTCGGACCCGCTGCAATCGGCCAGTTCATATTCAGCGCGTTATAAACATTCGATTGCTCCAGATACGGCGAAAGCTGTGCCAGCACCGACCACCGATAATGCAATACCGGAATACCGGGTGCTGCCTGACCGGCCTGCGGATAAAGAAATCCGACCGGGAAGGAATTGTTCGTTGAATGATAATTGTGCAGCGAAATGCCCAGTTGTTTGAGATTATTCGTGCACTGGGCCCTTCTTGCAGCCTCTCGCGCAGCCTGAACTGCCGGCAACAACAACGATATCAACACCGCAATAATTGCAATCACCACTAATAGCTCGATCAGCGTAAAAGCCCGTTTTCTGATCCTCATTCTCTTCATTCTTTCTCTGCATATTTCTCTAGTATCATGAAATGCAATCGTGCACAGGCCTGAATTCGCAGCCCCCTGCAAGATCAAGCACGGCAGAAACAATCAAGCGTCACTGCCATGCAATCGGTCGTGATTGCATTTCATGATAAGTGTCAAAGAATCATTATATGTCAATACATCAATCATTCTGCCTTTCATGGCAGAATCGTCTTGTAATACATAAAGTATGATTTCAGAATCATTCTGAAACGGAGAAATCAGGCTCTTGGCGGCCGCTCAAGATCAGAAACAGTGTAAAGAAAATAAGCATTGTCGCAGTCATTGAAATGAAAATATCCAATTTCAGGTAGCTGCTGAGCAAAATTGATTAAAGTAACCAGCTTGGGTGAATAAGTCCGATTTCTCGGCGATTCCGGGGCGTCTGGCATCTCTCCACAAGGCCCACTCATCAGGCACGCAGGTTTGATCCATAAAGTATCACTACCGTGCTCTTCCAGTTCGGCCTGGTTCGCCAGCTGAAAACTTTTTTCAACTGAATCTGGCTTGCAGCAGCACCGATCTTTTCGGCATTTCGGCCCGCAGCCACAAGACTCCTCGTGCCCCTTTTCAGTCGTTGAAAGTGAAGTGGCAGAAAGGCTTTGCAGCGAAACCTGAAAACAAAATACTACTACGTATGCACAAAACGCACGCAATACTCTGCCAAATTTGTGAAAACGACTATCAAGTCTCATGATTAAATCATAGTTTCGTGAATTATGAATGTCAATAAACTTCTTTGAACAATATCTCAAAAAAGCTAAAAGTGTTTTTGCTTTGACGATTCACTGAACATCTCATCCCACATCATTCAATCTGACATGATCGATCAATCAATTGCAGCTAAATCGTGAGATAAATTTCAATTCAATCTGATCCAGCTCAGCACGCCACCAGCCAGAATCAGCACACCCTCTCGGGAAATTTGCATACTGCTGACATCCCCCTCAATCGGCAATCGCCAGAGCACACTGCCATCAAACCTTGTGCAATAAAGAATTCCTGCATCCACATGAATTGCAATTGCTTTGCCATCGCGATCACTGGCAAATTTCGTCGGGCAGCCATTTCCGCGCCGTTTAGCCAATATTTCGCCGGCGTCATCGTAAAGAATGGCCGATTTGTCGTTGGCCACCACAATCACACCTTCATCACTTCTTACAAGCTCCCAGCCCGCAAATGGAACCTCTACCTGCCACAAAAGTCGAAGATCTAGCGAATGCCCTCGCAGCACACGCTCGCTCCGGGCCAGGCTCACCCAGCGGCATAGCCCGTCCTGCTTCGACTGCGACTCACATAAAAGCACTGCCTCGCGCTCACCCGCCGACCATTTGCCAACCCCCTTGCCAGCCGGACCCATCACTCCCACCTGACTGTTGTCAAGGCTCAGGGCCGTGTAGCCATCATCCGATAATACAAGGCTCTCCACGGTCGCCGGCAAATGAATCCGCCAGATCCATCGCCCATCCAACGACGCCCGTCCCAGCCGGTCGCCTTCCTGAATGATCAATAGCCCATATTTCTGCGGCTTCATCTGAAAATGAGTCACCTGCACCAGTGCTAAATCTGGCTCCAAAACTTCCTGCGTCGTAAAATTCACAAGCCGCAGCTTCTGCTCATTGCCTGCCGCCACCCAGCCTTCCGCCGCCTTCAGCAGTCGCCCGGAACCACCCAGCCCCGGCAGTTTCTCAGCCTCGTCACCAAGGGCCGTAAAACAGCTCAGCACCTTCTTCGAGTCAAGAACACAAGCCCGAAACGGCTTCTCACAAACCGCCAGACTGTAAGCCAGATTATCTTCCAGCGCATCAGAAATCCGGATCGACCATTCCGGAGACTTAATACTGCTATTACCCGAAGCTCCTGACGAACTGATCATCTGCACGCTTGAATGATCCACTCGCCCCCGTGGTTCTGTGGATAGATCCATGCAGACGAGTTCGCCCATGGCCGATGCCGCCAATGCAAATCGCCCCAGTGGGTCAATTGTCAAATGCTTCCAGGGCCCGCCCCGACCATGCTCCCACATGATACTTCCATTGGCATTGACAGCCAGCAATGATCCTTCAAGTGTCGATGCCAGAAAGAATCTTCCCGGAAAGTCGGCCGCCGATTCAATCACCGTCCCGCCCAGCTGATAAGTGCCCTCATTCTCACCATCCACATCCAGCCGCTGCAGGCCCATATTATTACACGAAGCCAGCACTTTGCCGGAATTGCCGATCACATGAATATGGCCGACACCCACACCCGTATTCTGTATCCAGACAATATCTGCGTCATAATCGTCGCGAGAGCCTGAAATTTCAGCACAAACCAACTGGTCGAATGTCGTACTGCCGACCAGCCTTGATGAGCCTGGAACAAACGCCATTCGTGAAATCGGCTGGCGAGTCTCAAATTCCGCAATCTTCTTGCCCTGACGTGTGTAAATCCATGTCTCCTTACCCAGAAATGAAACGGCGACATACAGACCCAGCGAATCCACAGCAATCGCCACCGGTTCGGAATGCAGATTTCGCTCTACCAGTAAATTTAAATCCCAATCGAAAAATGCCAGTTTACGCTTGCCAAGCACCATCGCCATCAGTAAACCGCTCTGATCAGCCGCCGAAAGTCGAATCGGTTCAGTGGCTGTATCCGTCGCCAGAACCTCGCCCTCGGAAGATAAAACTTTCACCTGGCCAGACTGGTCCCGCACCACCATCATCTGGCTCTCGCCGGCCAGATGCACCGCCTCAATCGGCGAATCCGCTACATAAACCCAATCAAGCGGCACTTGCAAGCCCTGCCATGAGGCCTCTTTTACCGACGACTGTCGAACAGCACCCCTTTCCATCGTCTTTTCTGCCCGCCGTGGGGCCGCTGCAGGGATGGGCGGCGCATCATCAATCGGTAATAATTCAATCAGCATGTCATCGTCGGCTGATTGCTTTGGCTCTCTCTCTTTTGTCGTTGTAGCCTTTTCCGGGCCCTGATAAAAATCAATCAGCGCATTATCATCATCAATTTCATTTTGAATTGCATTTCCTGATGCGCCCCCTGACATCATTGTTATGACTGGTTTGTCGTCAATTGGCGCCAGTTGAATGTCGTCGTCCGCCGAAGCAACCGGCACACGCCCGGCACCAACGCCGACTCTGATTTCGGGCGTTTCTAACGCTTTCTCATTACCGGATTTTTTCGCCAGTTCCTTTGCCAGAATGGCGGCTTCCCGCGCCGAACCGGGTCGATCTGACGGCCGTCGCGAAAGCAGACGCATCACAAATTGATCCAATTCAGGCGAAATTCCCTGCCGAAGTTCCCCCGGCCTTTGGGGCTCAGCCATCGCCAGTGATCTGATCAGCTCAAGCGGCGAATTGCCTTCGTAAGCCGATTTTCCGGTGAGTAACTGATAGAGCAGCATGCCGGCCGAAAACAGATCGGAAGCCGGGCCCGGTTTTCCGCCTTCCGTAATTTCGGGGGCCGGCATCCGTGAAGTACCCGACGACAGAAACGACGCAAGCTCGCCTGTGCCCGATGGTTCCAGCAGACGCCAGCCCATCCCCATCAGCCTGACATGCATGCTCTCAGGCTCCAGCCAAACCCATTCCGCTCCAAGATCGCCGTGTATCAGCCCGCGATCATGGCCCACAGATAACGCCACCAGAAGTTCGGTCACGATTCTGAGCGACATTGCGATGGAAAGGCGCTGCTGGCTTTTGATCAACTCGCTCAGCGACTGGCCGGCAAGGCTGGGAAGCACAAGGGCAGGGTGGCCGGAAATCTCAAGCACTTCATGAACTGGATAAAGAAAATCATGGCCCGGCAAGAGTTTGAAACGGGCATTCTCAACCTGACCCGCTCCATCAGCGAAAATCGCAAGCAAAACAGGCCGATCGGTCAGTTCATCGGCACTTTGAAAGAAAGCTCTGGTTGGGCCGGTAAACAGGACCCGTTCAATCGGAAAGTGCGAAATCCTGCCAAGTATTTTATCATGAGCCGGGGCTTTGCTTAATAATCCCTGCCAGAAGCCGGCCACATTCGCCTGAGATTGATCAGCCATTGATAAATATTTCCTGATTCCCCAGCCTGCATTTTGAGCCACTGCCTATCATTCATAAGTCATCATTATTCATTGAGACAAGAATTTTTTCCATGAATTCCAACAAAAAAATATTTCATCGAGAGAGCAATAAACAGCCGAACAGTGAATTTGATATGAAGCGGACACATCTCTTTTTTTCCGATTCAAAAAAGGTAATCGTCAGTGACGGATATTTCGAAACTTTTTTTCAGTTTGTCGCAGATCACGATCACTCGTGACAGATTTTTTGTATTATATTGTTATTTTGGATTTTACGAGCCGAAATCGTCTTGTGCGGCCTATATTTTGATTGTCGTAATTCACGAATGATCGTTAACGATTTTATCGTATATTCTAAGGTTTATCGTAGGTCACGATTTATCGTGACAGGTCTTTTAATTTTATCATATTCAAACACGACGCCATTTGCATTACCCAGTGCAACCATAAATATTAAAACACCTTAATTTATCAATCCAATTCATCCAAAACATGGCACGAAAATTCGCACCCTACACACTACATCTATATTATTCCTCTGTGTCTTTGTGCCTCCGTGAGATCATTTCCTACACACCATTAAACCAGCGAAACTTTTCCAATTATTCCAAGAATTACCCTTGGTGAAAATAAAATAGTTGTATTGGTCGCAAAATCCAGATAAACCAGTCAAACATTTTCAATCATTCCCATTATGACTCCCCCATCGACCAAGATTTTTCATTTTGATCCAACTATTCATCGATTTCTGCATGATAGTAAATATGCC
>JBILGL010000525.1:0-3443 GCA_044351075.1 Isosphaeraceae bacterium
TGTCAGGTGGGCATGGTGGATCAGGCGATTCCGCTGATCAGCAATGTCGGCAACCGGGCGACAGAGACTACGGCCGGGCTTTCATCATATCGGACCGGGTTGGTTAGCAGCCTGCTGGGCGATTATGGCGGGGCCTATGTGGGCTGGGCGAACGAGTCGATCCCCATGGCTCGGCTGGATGAGGTTCGTCGTGGGCTGATGGCCGGCCAGATCTGGATGGCGGGAGAAGTGGGCACAGCGACACGCAATTTCCTGGAATTGCCTGACCAGACGCGCACGCTTGCCGGCCGCTATTTCGAGCTTGGCATCATTCAGCTTGAGGGCGGCCAGCCGAAGCTGGCGATTGAGGCTTTTACAAAGTCGCTTGCCCGTGAGCCTGAATCTGACCTGGCGCCGGTGATGAAATATTATCTGGAGAAGCTGGGCAAGCCATTTGCGGAGCCTGCCAAAACAGGCGATCAGGCTCCGGCGGCTCCGACCGTTCCTGCCGGTGGCACAGCCCTGCCTGCGATCACCGCGCCGGGTGGCGCAGCCCAACCACCTGCAAAACCGTAAGACGACTTGCAGTTATTGCTTGACCGGTCGAACGTTTTGACCGATAATCGAGCTATATTGATGATGGTCTTCTTGACTGACGATGGGTCCGCCCAGTTTTCATACGTCCGGAAATCAAGGGGTAGTAACGACTAATGGCCGGAAAATCGCTTGCAGGAAAGCCGCGAAAGGTTGTTCCGAAGATCATGGCCGTGATTCATGCCGATGGTTGCACCGGCTGTGAATCGTGTATTGAAGTTTGCCCGGTTGAATGCATATACAAGGTGCCGGGCGAAGAATTTGCAAGCGTTCAGTCGTGGTGTGATATCGACCTTGACCGCTGCATCGGCTGTAAGCATTGCGCCCAGGTTTGCCCGTGGGATGCGATTGACATGGTTCCGACGCAGGATGTCGCTTTGCACGTGGCTCTTAAAGGCGGGCCGCCGGAATATGTCGAACGGCACTGGGATGACCTGGTGGACGTTGCTCACCGCAATGCCGAAGTTCTTGCTACCGGCAAAAAATAAACAAGCGGCCGATTCAACCGCCTGACTTGTCGGCTGATTATAACTATTGATGCATATAAACATCAGAAATCCATTCATGTAATGGATCACTTGGAGAACTTACAGCTCATGCTACGCCATAGTCTTCTCTTTCTGGCTCTTTTCGCCGGCGTTGCCAATGCCGCCGATCAAAAGCCGGCATCAGACCTTTTCTCAAGCATCCCTGACCTGACAAAGGTCAAGGATGAAGCGGTTGAGATTCAGGTGCCCAAGGGCTTGCCTCCGCTGACACCTAACGCCGTTGTGCCGGCTGCCAATCCAATGACAGCCGCCAAAATTGCTTTGGGCAAGCAGCTCTATTTTGACCCTCGTGTTTCTGCCAATGGTACGGTGAGCTGCGCCACCTGCCACAACCCGGCCAAGGGCTGGACGGATAATCTGCCCCTGACGATCGGTATCGGTGGAGCGGTCAACGGTCGCAATTCTCCCACAGTGCTGAACACCGTTTACAGCAAGCAGATGTTCTGGGACGGCCGTGCTCCTTCACTTGAAGCACAAGCGCAGGGCCCAGTGCAGGCTGCCACGGAAATGGGCAATCAGTCACATGCCCAGATCATGGAGCGGCTTCGCACGATTCCTGGCTACCGCGAACAATTCATGACCGTTTTCGGCACCGATGTGAACCTGGATGGTTTCGCCAAGGCTGTCGCCGCCTTTGAACGCACAGCTCTTTCGGGCAATTCGAAGTATGACCAGTATGCAGCCGGCGATATGAAAGCCCTGAGCGAATCAGCCAAGAGAGGCATGGTTCTATTTGGTCTTCGTCTTGATTTTGAAGACGAATATCAGCCGAAAGATATTGTTTTGAAGAAGGCGAATTGTTCATCCTGCCACATCGGCGTGAACTTTTCTGACGACCAGTTCTACAATCTGGGTGTCGGGGCAGACAAGAATGGCAAGCTTGCTGATCTTGGTCGCTGGAACGCCGAAGCTGTTGGTGCGAAGAATCCCGCCAGCATTGGTGCCTTCAAGACACCGATTCTCCGCGACATTACACGCACAGCCCCATACATGCACGATGGCAGCGAAGCCACGCTGGAAGCTGTTGTGGAATACTACAACAAGGGTGGGAATCCTAATCCTTACCTGAGCAAGGACATGAAGCCGCTGAACCTGACCGATCAGGAGAAGAAAGATCTGGTTGAGTTCATGAAGGCCCTTGATGGCGACATCATTCCAGTGGCTCTGCCGAAGCTGCCACCGGGCCCTGATGGCACATCGCCCGACCCGGCTGCCGCTTTAGCTGTACCTACAGCGACCAAGGCCGCTGCCGCTGCCCAGAAGCCACACAGGCTTATTGGCGAGTGACTCCCCTCCATTCATCAGTAATCACTGATCTGAAATGAATTTTGCACCGAAGACCGCCGAAAATCAAACCGGCGGTCTTCCTGCATTTATTTTTCGTTTAATTCCGATTCTTGCGATTCTTGCTCTTTTTCTTGCCTGCCACGGGCAGGCTTTTTCGCCGTCTCGCCAATATGGCTATCGCGATGCTGCTCATTTTTATTATCCGCTGAATCAGCGCGTGCAGATGGAGTGGGATGCAGGCCGATGGCCGCTTTGGGAGCCGGAAGAGAACGGCGGTGTGCCATTGCTCGGAAACCCCACGGCCGCAGTGCTTTATCCACTCAAATTCCCGTTTTTTCTACTGCCTTATCCTGTTGCGGCCAAGGCTTACATTCTTCTGCATCAGGCCCTTTGCTGGGTTAGCCTGTGGGTGCTGGCGCGTGGCATAGGGCTTTCAGCCCGGGCCCGCTGGCTGGGAGCGACAACCTATGCCTTTGGCGTGCCGGTGCTTTATCAATATTGCAACATCATTTTTCTGATCGGTGCGGCCTGGCTGCCTCTGGGGCTGCTGGCCGGCTGGCGATGGATTGAGACAGGCCGGTGGAAATATGTTGTTCGCCTGGCCCTTGTGATCGCCATGCAGATTTTGGGCGGCGACCCTCAGGTCGGCTATATTACGCTGCTTTGCCTTTTCGGCCTTGGTTTCTGGCAGGGGCTTTCTGATCGTGGCCGCCGCCGGATTGGCCGCTTGTGTCACCCGGGGCTGCTATTGCTCTGGGTCTTCCTGCTGGTGGTGGGCACGGTTGCGGCGAGCCATTTTCCAAGGCCGCCGCGCGAAGTGCGAATCGGCGGCATCAGCCTGGCTGAGCGACTCTTTTACAGTCGTAATCTCTGGCAGATGGTTGGCTGGGGTATTGTTGGGCTGGTGCTTCTGAGCCGATGGCGGCGGGGCTGGCGGTCGCAGACGATGCCTCGCTACTTTGCCGGAATCATCATCGCGACGCTGCTGGGGGCAGGGCTTTCGGCGGCACAATTGCTGCCGGTCTTTGAATACAA
>JBILGL010000526.1:0-3433 GCA_044351075.1 Isosphaeraceae bacterium
TGATCATATCGCCGGGCTTTTCAGAGCCGCGTCTGATGGCGTCGATCATTGTGAGAAAAGCATCAGGCTCTTTGGGGGGCTTAAAAAACGATCCAGCCCAGCGATCAATCGGTAGATTCAGCACACCGGCGGAGAGGCTTTGAATGGCCAGGCCACGATTTTCAATCAGGGTGACGGATTCGCCGCGGAGCCGGTCGCCTTCCGGCAGAAGAATGTAAGGGCCGAGGGTGGCGTCTGTGTACGCAAAAGTGGCTGATTCGACATTGCGACGAATGTCATAAACCATCGGCCATTCAATTTTTTGAACGTCTTTATTCTCGGTGCCCTGCCAGCGAAATTGTTCGGAGTCGAGGCTTTGAAACGTGCCACCTGTTGATTTTCCGGCTCTGTCCGTCAGCACCCAGGGGCCAGAAATTGGCTGGGCCTTTTTCGTATCGGCTTTCTGGGCATAAAGCGGGCCTGATGCCAGAAACGCAACCAGACAGATGACAAATTTCGGCAGCGGCCGAATCGGCAGAAAATGCATGATTTATCGCTGGAAGATCGGAAGAAGATTATTCGGCACCTGAAGCACAATGGCGGCCATGGCGGTGCCGTATTCGTTGCAGACCTGGTCTGACCAGTAGCCCTGGCCATTCTGGCGGGCGAGGAGCTCGTCGCGCACCGCGGGGTACCACTCATTCCAGTCGGCCCCGCCACGAATCCACATGGCCTGGGCGGCATAATACTGGCCGTAATAATAGTGGCTGTAGCGCGTGGAAAATCGGCCGCTGGGAATATACTGCTTGAGGTATTTAATGCCTTCTTCAATTTCTTTGGAGTCGTAAACGCCGGCCGACTGCATGGCAACAATGCAGGCCGCCGATCGGGGGAACTGGCTGGCGCCCTGCTGAGTCATGTAACGGAAGCCGCCATCAGGGTTCTGGCATTCGCGCACATATTTCAGGCACTTTTCCACGGTTTCTCGTGGCACAAAGATACCGGCATTACGGGCCGCCCGCAGGGCATTAATCTGACAAATGGTGACGGAGGTATCTGCGTCGGCAGGTCGGGGCTGATAACGCCAGCCGCCTTCAGGGTTTTGGCTGTCGATAATCAGGCGAACGGCTTTTTCAAGCTTTTCGCGAATGTCAGATCGTTGTGTCATTCCATAGGCTTCAGCCAGAAAAAGTGTGGCAAAGCCGTGGGAATACATCGGGCCGTGGGTGGCTTCGCCTCTGACGGCAATAAAACCGCCAGGCTGCACATTGCCCATAATATAGCCAAGGGCTTTTTCAATCTGACTGCCATAAGGGCCACGGCCGGGCGATGAGCCATTGGCCATGAAGGCCAGCCCCACCAGGCTTGTGACGGCAAGATTGCCACGGTAAGAGCCCGAACCGAATGAGCCGTCGTCCTGCTGCTGGCGGCCAAGCCAGTCAAGCCCAAGCTTCACGGCCCGCTCAACGGCGGGGGTAACGAGTTCGGCAGCACCTTCGGGCACGTCGCCACGTTTGCCGTCCTTAAAGGTGCCGGCTTCTTTGTCGATCTTGGGGGCAGCGGCCTTTGCCGCAGCGGGTTTAGCCTGCTCCTGAGCCAAGGTCGCAGAGCAGGGGGGAAGAGCCCAGGCCAGGGCCATTTTCAATTGTGTCCGGCGATTCATGGGTTGGGGCTCCGCGAAAGGCTCTTCTTGGAGACGGACATATAATAGCGGCGAACGAGCTCTTCGCGGGCCGGCAGCGATTCTTCGCGGAAGACGTTACGCATGACGTCGCGAAGCTCGGGCGGGAGATGGCCCCAGACATCCTTGCCATCCAGCCGGCTCTTGCCCGAGGGCTTTTGCAGGGACTGTTCGCCAACGCCTTTGGCCAGTGCGCCAGGGTCAGGGTTGTTGGGGTCGTCCTGCTGCTGTTGCTGGCCCTGCTGCTGCTGTTGTTGCTGACGCTGGCGACGCTGCTGCTGTTGCTGCTGGGCAATCTGTCGCATGCGTTCAATGATCTGATCAATATTCTGAACAATTTCCTGCTGCTTTTTACGGGTGTCCTCGCCAGTGTCAGGCTCGGATAGCCGCTTTTCCACTTCGCGCATCTGCTCAACAAGCTTTTTCATTTCCGGGTTGGAAGGCTCATCTTCCTGATTCTGCTGCTCGCCTTCGCCTCCCTGCTTGTCGGGGCTCTGGTTCTGATTCGGCTTTTTCCGCTTTCGACCAAGGATCTCTTCCAGACGCTGGTCAAGCTCGCCGTCAGACTTTGACTTCAGCCCGGCCAGGCCGCCGGCAGGCTTGGGCAGGGTTGATTTCGGCTGATCGGCCTTACCTGTTGCGGTTTTGGCTGATTCGCCCGGGCCAGTCGGCTTTGTGCCGGGGCCGGATGGGCTTTCACCCTTGGGCAAGGGTTTGTCGGACGAGCCACCGCCGAGCTTTTTCAGCAGGTCGTCAAGGCCGGAGTCGTCCTTGCCCACTTCACCCGCTTTTTTGCCGGTGGCGGGCTTATCAGCCGGGGCGTTTTTCTTTTCAACATCCCGCAGGAGTTTTTCCAGAGCGTCGTCCTGAGCCGGTAGATAACCAGCAGGGAGGCAGAGGCCAAGACCGAAAACGACAAGGAATTTCAGGCGTTTCATTGAATCTCAGTCCTCTCCGTCGGAACGCTTGGGTTTGGAAAGATCACGCAGAAGGTCGGCCAGGCGGCCCTGCTCAATTTTCAGGCCGTCGAGCTCGGTCTGCTCATCGCCGGCCAGCTTGATGCCCTTCTTGATTTTGCCGTCAAGTTCACCAGTTCGGGCATTGATTTCCGATTGCAGACGCTTGAGCATCTTGAGCTGGGCCACGGTGGGTATGCCGTCCTGCTCGCCCTGTTGCTGCTGTTGTTGTTGCTGCTGTTGTTGCTGTTGCTGCTGCTGGTCGCCTTCCTTCGGCTTGTCCGGCTGGAGGCTGTCAATTAACTGCTGAAGACGCTCGGCGGCGGTTTTTTCCGATGTCTGGGTCGGCTTACCGGTGTCAAGCTGCTGCAGACCGGTTGAGGCCCTGGACATATTATCCGCGGCTTTTTTGAGGGTCAGCGAGAAGACGGGCACGCCGTCTTCCATGCGCTGGGCCAGCTCGACTGTTTCCTGTTTGAGGCTGTCTTCCACCAGTCCTAAATTACGCACACCAGCCTTTTGGGCCTGTGTAAGATTGCCAGAGGCATCGGTCTTCTTTTTGTCGTAGCCGATCGTCTCTTCGACCATTTTGGTTTGACGTTCGGCAAGTGACTTGATCAGGTCGGCCATCTTGGTGAACTGCTCCTGGGCGAGCTGTTCTTCGGCATCGCGGCGGGCCTGAGCCAGCTCCTGCTCGGCTTCATCAAGATTTTTCAGGGCCTCTTCCTGATTTTCCTGAGCGGCCTGAGCGTCGTCGGCATCCATCTGCTGCTGGGCCTGGCCCATTTGTCCGGCGGCCTGCTGGCCGGCGCGGGCA
>JBILGL010000338.1:0-5186 GCA_044351075.1 Isosphaeraceae bacterium
GTGGAATGCGTATAATCTTGCGATTACATACAATACCACCATACCTGGGCGGATTGACATTGTAGGCACCTCGCCAACAGGTATTCCAAGTGGATCGCAAACACTTTTTTATGTTCGAGGCAGCGTACCCAGCGGTTCACTATACCGCACAAAGTGTTTGATCAATGTAGATAACCTGAAACTTTACAGGCAGGATAATTCGAATTTAAGTGTTACGATTGACAGTGGATTGATGCTTGATTCCTACGTTGGTGATGTGACTGGTGACGGCCGTTATAATTCGCTCGATTCGCTGCGAATTCAGCGATATCTGGTGAATCTTGATCGGTGGTTCACACAATATCCACTCGTTGATCCGGTAGTGATCGCCGATGTGACCGGTGACGGTCGTGTCAATTCGCTTGATTCGCTCTACATGCAACGTTATCTGGTTAATATCCCAGTGCCTTTTATCACCGCACCACCAGTTTCAAGCGTGACCCAGACAACAGGCCTTGATCCAATTATCCGATTGCCTAAATCGATGAGTTTAATGCGTGGCCAGACTGTCAATGTTCCTCTGGAGATCTACAACAGTGATCAGCAGGAAATTGAAATCAGTTCGTTCGAAACTGCAATTGCAATTGACCCCAAACTGTTCAGATTGATCTCTGTTAAAACCATCGGACAGAGCTCGACCCAAATTAATACAGTGAAAGGTTTCATCGCATTTGCCGGTGTCACGCCTGGCATCAAACTTCAGCCCGGCCAATCAACATTTTATGCTTGGCTGGCATTAAAAGTCCGGCCGAATGCCAAGATCGTCGACTCAGCGATCAACTTGCTGGATAAGAATTCAATCGGCCACAACAGATATCTTACTTCACTCAACTCGGGAGATTTAGTTCTCAGCCAATTACCAACAGCCTCAGCATTTGATCCAGTTGATTCCAAGGTGATCATCACTTCTGATAAAGCTGTTCAACCAGCGGACACAACCAAGTCGAGAATCCGTTTATTGAAACAAAGCACCTTGAAGTCAATTTCCCGTCGTTTTCTTTGACTAACCCCCCCATCTCTTTCCTCAGTCAGGAGCTTGAAAATGATTCGACGTCTCGGCATACTCTTCGCCACTCTTTTGATATTTACCGCTCAGATTGAAGCCGTTGATATCAATGTGAAGCTTTCTATTCCGCAAAATATCAACGCCACAGCCGGTCAAACAGTGACCATACCGATTAACCTCGATAACATCGCAGCGGCTTTTACACTCGACAGCTATCAGCTAATCGTTTCATACGATAGTAGTTTCTTCGAAAACCCATCGTCCAGTACCTTCCAACTAGGGACTTTAACCACAGGAATGAGCTATTCAGGGCTTGATAATGTGGACACAACAAACAAATATTTCACCATTTTACGGTCGAATGTTTCAAATCCGGCTACTTTGACATCAGCATCATCGGGTTCGTTAATGACTTTCAATATTCAAGTGAAAAGTACTGCAACCCCCGGAAGCTCGGGCTATTTAAATATTCTTGCCTCTCAAGGGGCTTCAAATACTGAAATAATCACCCTCAGCGGTGCGCCTGACAATATCAAATTCAATCCTTCCATCGGCTCTGCATCAATCAATGGCAAAGTATCAATTGCAGCCGTACCAGAGCCCTCTACATACGCATTGACTATGGTAGCAGTCATCGCGATTTCGTTTTCAGCATATCGACGAAATAACAATCGGCTTATATGACTGAATCAACAAATTGAATTCTGGTTCCTCAGCAGAATTTGTGCAACTGATCCGGTTCCGGAAGATTCCCAAGGTTATGCAGCAAAGCGAGTTTCGCAATTCGTGACGTGCGGAATCCGTACGACTTTCTAGTCACCAGTTTCAGCTTGTTGTTCATACCTTCCACGGCTCATGCCGAAATCGCGCCTTTGGCCGCGAACCATTTGAGCAATAATGGACGATGGCTGCCAAGGCTATCGGCGACTTTCTTCAACGGTTCCTGGTCCGTCCGCATAACTGTCGCAATCCAGCGGTCCATGAACTTGCCGGCCAATGTGCCGCTGCGGTAATCCCAGAACTGCTGATAGTCCTCTCGCATCATATAGCCCTTCACGGTCCTCAGGTTGTATGTCAGCAGATCCTTCGACCGAATGTCCTGTTTCTGGAAATGAGCATCTAAAATTGACCCACCCTGGGGCAAAATGAGCATCTAAAATTGGTTCTCCCGCACTTTTGGTTAAAAGGAATTATCCTTCTGACTGCTAAACTGCTATGTCTGAATACCAGAATGTAACTGACCCAACTTGATGAAGATCCAAAACCAGCAAAAGCCTAGTAGTTCCATAAAGCTATCTAAAAAAGTGGAAATGAGCATCTAAAATTGACCCACTCCGGATATTAAAATAGCCACTTTGGGACTGGACGTCGATGACTGGCTGGCAGAACCGGCGTTTTTCAGAGCGATTGGCAGGAATAAGCGGCTTCGACATGGTTTATTGTTCCTGAAGTGTGATTAATAACATCAACAGGAATCAAAAATACCAAACCCGACGAGATGTAATTCACAGTACGGATACCATTCGATTTTACAACTGCGAGCGGCTGCATTCATCGCTGGTTAGTGTGAGCCCTGCGGATTATGAGACATAACAACTTTGAGAAATGAGTGAAACGGCGTGATAAGTGCGAGAGAGGGCGGAAAGAGTTGTTCGCTCACCCCGGGCGAAGCGCCAGCGGAGCGAATGGCGACCAACTCTTTTCAACCGAATGAGCCTGAATGGCGTTTTGAGAGAAAGAGATTGCAAAATGGTCAGTTGGGGTGTACAAATAAACAAGTAAGTTCGTCTAATTGAGTGTCTACTTTTCGTGGGGAAGTCCAGTGTACCTTAGGTACCAGATGCGTCCACGCAGGTAAGCATGAACCCGGCCGACCGAAAAGGTGGAAGACGATCCCTTTCGGGCATTGGTCGAATCGGATGATTTATTGGGCATGTAAACAGGTATCCTCGGAGAATGCGTTTGCTACAAAGCGCTGCAAACGGGCATTTCCAGGAGTCCCTGAAAAACACAAACGTCTGCAGTTCAACAACTTAAAACCACAGGCGCATGACATTAGCGGAGAGGGAGGGATTCGAACCCTCGGTACGCGTTAACGTACACAGCATTTCCAGTGCTGCACCTTCGGCCTCTCGGTCACCTCTCCGTAACCACATTAAATCATCTAGTGCATGATTTTTCAACCTGACTTAGGCAAAACAACAGGATGATCGTGCAAAAAATAACGATCGTAAAGGAAGTCATGGTACTTTCTAGGTACCATGACCTTATAAGACTTGCTGTAAGAGACGATTCGATGCGTTAAGGACCGTCAACCCTTTTTCGTGGCAGATTTGGCTTTGCTCTTCGCTTTGGCCTTTGCCTTGGCTTCGCCACGAAGCTTTGTTAGCTCATTACGCTGTTCGGGTAAGAGAACCGCTTCGCATTCACGCATGATTTTATCCTGCATTGAAGCCAGTTCTTCTTCCAGCTTCGCCTGCTGAATGGCATATTTTTCGCGGATGCTGTAAATTTTCTCGCGCTGGTCGTCGGAAAGACCAACCTGGCCAAAATATTGAGGAACTCGGCGGTAATCTTTCGCATCCTTGGAAGTGTCAGCAGCTTTACGTGTCGAATCGACTCCGGTATTACCTGCCGACTTCGTTGCCGTTTTTGATTTTTCCTGTGTTTGTGCAGGCAGAGATGCTGCAAAAGAAAAAGCAACGAGTCCGGCCAAGCTGAAAATCAGGCTTTTTCGCATGATCAGGGAAACCTTTTCAATGGATGGGGTAGTGTTGGGGAAAGTCCTCCTGACTTGATTTTTGCAAGACAACCATGCCAAATCATTTCGACATATTTTCTCCGTAATTAGTCAAACGAAATTGTTTTCAAAAGTCAACAATAGCGTACTTGCAAAAGATGAAACGGTATTTGCAAAATCGTTACAGGGTGAAATCAGTCTGAAGTATCTTCGGTTATTTACCTTTGTGATCGAACAGGTTAGGATATCCGTCTTGAGGAGTGAATCATCAGCCTTAGCTAAGGAGATTTCGCGTATGTCCACTGATTCGTCTTCGACTAAACCGGAACCAAAGCCGATTACACCAGAGGTTCATCACATTCAGCGGGTAGTGATTTTTCAATATCCCAAGGTTGTGTTTCTGTTGCCCTCGATGATAACAGCTCTGATTGCTGGCCTTTTCATGGCATTTCTGGGTATTGATCTCAATATACCGGGGCGTCCTGAAGGTGCTTCGGCATTCATGACAAAGCAAAACCTGATTGGTGTCATTTTTCTGCTGGTCTTCACGATCAACCTGATTGCCATGTCCGTCGATTTTCCTCGATATTCGGCTCTGGCGTTGCTTTTTGGCGGAACAACACTCGGTCTGATTTTTTTGATTGTCAATGACCGGATGGATCTCATTGGACCACTGAAGAGAATTGTGAGCGAAGTCTATATTGTCGCTAATGCAACGTTTTACTTCCTCTTCGCTTTGATTCTGATGATCGTTTATGTGATTGTCTATGCCACACGATGGATGGACTACTGGGAAGTGCGGCCAAATGAGATTATTCATAACCATGGCCCGTTGAGCGATCAGATTCGCTATCCGACATTTGGCCTGAAATTTGACAAGGAAATACCTGATATTCTGGAATATATGCTGCTTGGTTCTGGCCGCCTTGTTTTTAAGGTGCCGAGCGAAAATCGATCGATTGTTCTGGAGAATGTGCTCTGGATCGATCGCAAAGAGAAGCAGCTAATGGAAGTGCTTGGCGAAATGGCTGTTCGGCTTGAAGTCGAAGAGCATAATCAGAAATAAGGCCGACCGACGTTCAGCCTGATACATTACCTCAATTCCCGCCCCATTACAGTCATGTTCCGGGCGGGAATTTTTTTACCATAGCTGTTGCTAACTACAGCTATCATTCAAAAATCCAAATCTCGGCGGCTTCTTGCTTCCGAATTTCTGTGCTTGGAACTACAGGCTAAGGGGTTATCAATGTCTATGAAGTATTGGGTGTTTCTCTTCATGATTACCCTTTGCTCATTTGTCTCGGCTGAGCTGACAACTGCGGAAGAAGTAAATGTGAGTAATTCCGATCAGCTTCGGCGCATATTGGCCGATGCTCGGCCGGGGCTGACGATTCTGCTGGG
>JBILGL010000528.1:0-3428 GCA_044351075.1 Isosphaeraceae bacterium
CCGCGTGACTCGCCTTGACCGCCTGGCAGACCTGGCCGATATTGTCGCCCGCATCAAAACCGGCGGTGCCCCGACTGTTTCGCCCTCCAGGCCTTCAGGCAATACAGGTACAAGTGTCACCACCCAACGCATCAGTGCGGCGCCCTCTCGTTCAGCCCCGGCGGCAACACCCTCTGATAATAGTCGTGGCCCTGTTTCGGCAAGGCAGGCAGAAACCGTGGTTTCAATCACACCGCCACGAAGCGAGCCCGTGGTGGCCGTTACCGAAGCACTTTCGGAAAATGATCGCGACGATCCACCACCCACCGGATCAGTTCCATCCGGCTCAGGCACAAAAGCATCGGCAGCATCGGTTGCCCCAAATGATCCGGCCATGCTGGAAAAGATTCATCACCGCTGGAACGAGTTTGTGGGCAAGCTGGGCCTGCGTTATGGCACCGTGATCGCAAGCTATCCGCCAGTCGGTTTTTCGGGTCATGATGAAATGAGATGCCGCGTGCCTCTCTCGTTTGACAAACTCGTAGAATCACTGCCCCTGTCGGCCGATGGAGAAAAAATCCGTAAGGCTTCAGCCGAAGCATTTGGGCAGCCTTTGAAATTAAAAATTGAAGTTTCAGCCGATGCCAAAAGCACGGTGAGAAACGATGGCGATGTTGATTCTCGCTGGGCTGCGCTGGAAGAAACGCCGATTATTCAGCACTTTGTCAATTTAATGCAGGCCCGCCGATTCTGGATTGAAAAAGAATAATTTCTTTTATTTCATTTCAATTGCATTTTAATTCTTAACCAGCATGAGAAGCCATTTCATGGGCCCGGGCTATGTATCGGTCGAGAATTTCATTAGTTGGCCCATCGGCCACCACCCGGCCACGCTCCAGCCAGATAACACGGTCGCAAAGCTCACGCACAATATTCAGGTCGTGTGAAACAACAATCACTGCCTTGGCCCGATCAAACACCTCAAGAATTCGCGCCTTGGCCTTTTCAACGAATGTCGCATCACCGGCATTGAGCGATTCATCCACCAGCAGAATCTCAGGCTCGACTTCTGTCGCAATGGCAAATGCAAGTCGCTGAAACATGCCGCTGGAATAATATTTCAGTGGCATATCTGCAAATTCACCAAGGCCCGTCCAGCTCCAGATCGCGGGCGATTTCATTTTCATCGTCGCCGCCGACATGCCCATCAATGCGCCATTGAGCATGATATTGCGCTGGCCTGTTAATTCCGGATGAAACCCCGCCCCCATCTCAATCATAGGTGCCACACGCCCATTAATTGCAATTTCGCCGCCGCTTGGTTCATATATTCGCGCAATGACTTTCAAAAGCGTGCTTTTACCCGCCCCGTTATTGCCGATCAGGGCCACTCGCTCGCCCCGGCGAATGGTCAGGTTTATATTGTTTAATGCCCAGAAAGATTCATCTTTCGCCAGTGCCTTGCGCCTCAGAATTAAATTCAATACCGCCCGCTTCAGCGATGGATGACTATCCTTATAGCTTAAAAACCGCAGCGAAACCGACTTCAGCCTCACGACAATATCATGATCTGCAATCTCATCCACCGCCGAAATGCAATTTCCCGTGACTACGGCACCAATCGAAGGCCCGTGTGCGGCATGTGCTGCGTCAATGCGTGTCTGCTCAGGGTGGCTCATGGCTTCTGCCTGAATCCCGTATTGCAAGTGTCAGAGACGAAATACAATTTTCTTCTCCTGCGACTTGAAAAGCCCATAGCCAAATGCAAATGTCGCGAGTGCAATTGCCGCCGCAACGCCAAAAAGCCACCATTCAGGCCATCTTGATTCCTGAATGATCGTCTGAAACAGCCTGACGAACGGATAAGCCGGGTTCAGCCAGAACTTCCATCGCTCGTTGGCAGGCAGAAAATCAGCCTTGTAAATGATCGGCGTGAGAAAATACCACGCTTGCAGGCCGACATTCAAAAAATGCCCAAAATCGCGGAAAAACGTGTGGATCGTCGCCGCTGCCAGCCCCAGGCCCATCGTAAAAATGCCGATCAACAGAAATGCAATCGGCAGGGCCAGAAGGCTGCTTGAAATGGTTGCCCCCAGTGGCCAGAGCATCAGAAACAGGGCCGTCATCGACAATATAAATGTAATGCCCTGAATCAGCACCCGGGCCAGTGGGAAAATCCACTTTGGCACATAAATTTTCCGGATCAGCCCTTCATTATGAATCAGGCTGGTGGTGCTGTCGGTAATGCTGGTGGAAAGAAATGTCCATGGCATCGCCCCGGCAAAGAGAAAAATCGTATATTCCCACGGCCCCATGTCGCCCATTCCGCGAAAAAGCCGCGAGAAAACAAGGGCCTGCGTGCCCATCATCAGGGCCGGATTGACAAGTGTCCAGAGAAACCCCAGCATCGATCGCTGGTATCGCACCTGAAGCTCTTGCGCCACCAGATTACCGATCACCGCCCGATATGCCTGAAATTCTGCAATGTCACGGCCCACCACGGCCCGCACCGCCGCCAATCGCTCGCCCAGCGATGGATGTGGCAAAGCCCTGGCCGGGAAAACGGCCGTTTCGTCGTCGTCAACAGGTGGCAATTCCACCAGCGGCATGGGCAAGGTCGTCCTGACTCGGCGGGTGTGCGTCCGCTGCCTTCCTTCAATCCGTCAATTCGCCCGAAGTTATATCAGTAATCCGAATTTCCATAAAGCCGAAAATTTTTCCGCTTTCACCCGCCATCACTCACTTTTCCTGCCCACTTTTCACCGAAAAAAACTTTATCCACGCACCTGCTGGTTTATAATTCAGCCTGATTGACCAACAAGCCGTTTGAACCGAACAACGCGCACCATCCCGGCAAGCCTATCATGACCACCGCGACAATCGACCCCAACCGCTGGCAGTATGTTTCAGACCTCGTGCGAAGCTGGGTCAGCGCCGGCCATTTCCCGGCCGTTAGCCTATGCATCGGTGCCGGACAGGTCCAAAGGCGGCTGGCTGTTGGCCGATTCGACCCCTCTCACCCCGGCAGCCTGGCCGTCACGCCCGAATCGCCCTTTCTGGTGGCCTCGCTCACCAAGCCCGTCACCGTCGCCGCCGCGATGATGCTTGTCGAACGTGGCCTCATTCGCCTTCAGGACCGTGTCGCCGATTTCATCCCCGGCATGAATCAGCCGGAAAAAGCCTCGATCCGTATCAGGCACCTGATGAATCACACCTCGGGCCTGCCCGACATGCTCCCCGAAAATGATTCGCTGCGTGCCGAACACGCCCCGCTTTCGCGATTTATCGACGGCATTTGCCGCTGCGAGATGCTTTTCGAACCCGGCACGCAGGTAAGCTACCAGAGCATGGGCACCGCTCTGCTGGCTGAAGTCGTTCAGGTGGTAACCGGCAGGCGGCTGGGTGAATTTCTCAGAACCGAGCTTTTTGAGCCGCTGGGCATGTCAAGC
>JBILGL010000527.1:0-3428 GCA_044351075.1 Isosphaeraceae bacterium
TCTGCGAAGCGATCAGTCGCGGCACTTCCGGCGAGAGTGTCATTTCAAAGCCATGGTCGGCAATTTTCCAGGACATGGCATCGGCGGAATGATCAATTAGAATGGAACCTGAGCCGACCATTCTCAGGCCATTTGTGGTCTGGGGATTTTTGCCTGCGCCCAATAAAACACTGGCGGAACCGTCGGCAAACAGGGCATTCGCGACAATTTTTTCAGTGTCCCAATGAGAATATTGATGCAAGCTGCAAAGCTCTGTCGCGCAGAGCAGCACTTTGGCATCCTGGCTTGAAGCCACGAAGCCATGGGCGACCCGAAGCGCATTCATCGCCCCCTGACAACCCATGAAGCCGATGTGGGTGCGTGCTACATCTGTATTGAGAGCGAGCTGTCTGATCAGGGCGATGTCGAATCCCGGCGAATGGAAACCAGTGCAGGAAACGCTGACGATGTGGCTAATTGACGATGGTTCGACACCTGACGATTCAATGGCGTTTCGGGCACTTGTGCAGGCGAGATCGGCGGCATGCGCTTCGTAAAGGGCCATCCTGTCAGATGTCCTGGGATTTTGTCTATAAAATGTCTGACGTGATTCAAGCGGGCCCCGGGATGCATTAAGCACAACGCTGTGCCGTTTTTTTACGCCTGAGCGGCGATAGATTTCATCAAAAACGCGCGTTCTGTCGGGTGGAACTTCCACACAGCCATGAGCAATGAGAGCTGAATCCATCTGATCAATATGGTGTTCCGGTACGGCGGTACCGATGCCGTAAACTTGCATCCAGCTCTCCGATCAGTGCGCAGAAGGTATTTCAATTGTACGATTGATAGACTGGATCATGTAATTTGACGTGCGAGGAACGCAGGAGACCAGCCCAAATGCCAGGGAAGCGACCATCGGCCGCCGCAGCAGTCGGGCCGTGAGAGACGCTGGAAAATGGCGGTTTGAAATATGTCTAGTGTAATATTTTGTCCACTCTCGTTCGCAGATTCCCACTGGCTGATGAGCCGCATTTTTCAGGATCGGCGTCAATTCGGCTGCTGCCTGAATGGCGATTGCCATCCCCTGCCCTGTGAATGGTTCGACATAGCCGGCCGCATCGCCGACCAGAAAAATACGGTTGGCAGCGACTGGCCGGGTTTGCCTTGTGAGTGGAAGCGTTCCAGACCAGGGCACATCATGAATGCCGATTGGCACGGCAAAACCGGCTTCATGCAGAATTTCTACCGCCGCGGCCGCCGGCCCCTGATGCGTTTTGAGAAATTGAGAGTCAAATGCCGATGCGATGCCAAGGCCCTGCCTGGTTGGCGTCAGGCCGACATAGCCCTTTCGACCAATCGCCATTGAGATTCGACCAGCGGGATACTCGCTCATTTCGCCGGGCAGCGTGCAGCCTGCCCCAATCCGCGAGCCGTGCGATACACGCGTGAGGAAGAGAGATTCGCCGTGTGTCTCAATTCCACCAGCCCCCTTCAAGCCGCTGGCAATGACGACGGACGATGCCCTGACGACCCGGCTGAGGCCATGCGAGACAAGTCGTATTTCACGGTGATCAGACCGCAATGCTCCGACATGTGCAGTTGTCTCTGACAAAAAATGAGCGCCTTGTTCCAAAGCGGCTTGAACCAATTCCGAATCCAGGTCGGTTCGGGCAATAGCCACCCCGGCAGGCAGTGGGATTTGGAACCTGCGATGCTTCAGGCCCAGGTAAAACTGGTCAACGACCAGCCCAAACCTACGAGGAATCTCGCCAAGCCCGACCCGATTCAGGAGATCGACCCCGGCTGAGTTCAGGCAGCCTCCGCAAACCTTATTGCGGGGAAACGCATGACGTTCAATCAACAGGGTTCGCAGGCCTGATTTTGCGGCAAGATAGCTGGTCATTCCTCCAGCCGGCCCGGCACCAATGACGACCAGATCCCAGATTGGGTCATCCATCGAAGCCAGATGATGACTATGGCCCGAGACTGAGGGTGTCATTGCGGGCTCCAGGTCATCATGAAGCGTTCCGGCCAGTGTCTGACGATTTTGTGATTCATCAGCCCGCACTGATTGGCAAGCTGGGCAACTTCATCAAGCTGAAATGCACTTTTTACAGAGGCAGGGCCATCATGGTGCACAATGTAGGAACGTGTGAGCAATCTGCAACCCAGCCAAGCCAGCCAGTAACCGGCATGTGAACGCAGCAAATCGTCTATCAGCACCAGGCGGCGGGCTGAAGCGGCCATGTTTTTCAGGAGTTTGCCGGCGTCTTCATTGCTGAGGTGATGCAGAAAAAGGGAGCACATGACGACGTCATAAGCTTCGGGGGGATGCTGATTCACGGCATCCAACGGAAAAAAACGTGTGTCGAGCCCTGCAGCCTGGGCTTTGCGACTGGAATGCTCGACAGCGTAAGGACTGATGTCGGCGCCTGAAACTTCCCACTGCAGGCGATTGCGTTTTGCGAATTGCGACAAGCCAAGCGCCAGATCTCCGCCGCCGCTGGCAATATCAAGGATTTTCAAAGGCCCGGGGCCCGCCCCTCTGGTGCTTGCCTGGATTGCAGCGGTTACCCGCTGGAACGTACGGCTGATCCGGTTAATTCGACCGAGGGCTTTAAGGGCTGTGGCATGCAAAGTCGGGTCGAGAGCCGGGTCATCCATCAGCTCGTTTACTCGGCTACGATTTTGCATGTGGCGACCGATTCCTTCAGTGGTTGATTTCAGGCCAGCGTGCCGGTTTTTTCCGTTTCCGGCCCCCAGTTGATCGTCAAGGCTTCTGCTCGTTGATTCGGTGGTTTGAGCCTTCCGGGCGAGCTTTCAGCAGAGAGAAACCTGGCACTCGTTTCTCATCGTGGATATATGCATCAGGATATACTACCCCAGCCGCTAATCATTCAGATAGCTTAGACTCAAAGAAAAGGAGTCTTGCCGACCGGATTCAGACGGCAAAAAATTGCAAAACAGGCTGGCCGAGGATCGATTTTGCACGCGTCAATGAAAGTCAAAGGCAATTCTTCCGGATGCCGTGACACATGAGGCTAAGTCGATTGTAAGGCAATATGTTATGCACTAACGCCTGATACAGCTCCTGCAGGATTTCAAACCCATTTTTTTTGAAGTGATATTCCTGAACTCAGAAGCGTCAATTGACTAATGAAAGAATTTTATGCATTGGCTTGAAGGAGCATCTGAACAATGCCTGGAAGATCAACGCGATTCGGCGACAGAAAGACAAAAATGCAATGATTGTAATCAAAAAAAACTCTCGCCTTGCTCAATTAGTGATATATGCATGACCGGAAGGTTGCCCGACAGCAGGGGGAAGATCCGAGGTAATACCCATACTTGAAAAAAAATGTCATGGGGTTGATCAATTATGTATATCAATGGAAGATGCTCGCCTGGCTCAGCATGATGCCATAAAATACCAGTGTTTACAAAACACA
>JBILGL010000529.1:0-3423 GCA_044351075.1 Isosphaeraceae bacterium
TCCGGGAAAGAGCTTGGTAAAAAATGTCTTGTCAAGATCGGCTTCACTCAGGCCAAACTCTGACAGTTCCAGTAGATCATGGCTATCACGCTTTGGCGAAAGGCCCAGCGGGTCGAGGTCGCTCAGGTAATGGCCAATATCACGGTAGGCGTCGATCAGTCGCGTCACACCGGCTTGAAGCTGACCAGCACTCTCATCGCTACCGGAAGCCGCCGGAGTCGAGTCAAGCCCGAGCGAAAAGCCCTCAAAAAAAGCCTGCCAAGACGCATCAACCGATTGTGGATCAGCATTCCACCGAGCGAATAATTCCTGCACCAGTTCAAGATTCCACCGGTTGCCAACCGTCGCACGATTCATCGCTTAAAACCCTTCGCCTGGCCAGAGCCGGCAGCCGGCCTGAAAACCGCCTCGCTGCCCGTTTCATCCGTCATTTTTCACGGAACTGCTGGCAAAATCGTATTGCCGACTTCCACAAACCGCGAAGCTCGCCAACGATTGACTAAACTTCGTGAAAATGTCACAGAGACACGACTTCCATCTGATATTTAGTATTAGTTTATCGTAATCGGCAGGCGTGAACAGTCAGCTTGTGTGAAGTTTTTAGACGATTTTACCATCGCTATTTTTTAAACTGAATTCTTCACAAAACCTTCATTAGAATATCTTATGCCTCGACTCAAAACGCAGCAGGCCATTACTTATTTATATCTTGATACCGTAGCAATTTACATCAGAATCGATGTGTCCATTCCGCAAGCCTGAATCGCTCCATTGCCAATGATTCCGCAAGCGGAGAAATCGCTTTGTGAACTATTTCACCAAGTTTTTTTTCTTCTGCAAGTCGTTCAAGACCAGCAATAACCTGAGATTCATCGAGATCGAGATTGCAGAGAAAATCCGCATGTCGTCGCCCTTCCCGATAATCAGGCATCCGCGGAGGCGTCGGCAGAAGCCGCGAGATCATCTTCAGATCTGTCCGATTCAGTATGCTTGCATGCACCATCACATGCGTTTTTAATCGCCTCTGGGCACTTCCCGCACACTTTCGGCCACCAATCGCCCAATCACCAGCCGCCACCACTTCCAAGCTAAGACCAACACACGAAAAAGCCGAGGCAAGTTCCTTGAGCATCAGCACCTGAAGCGTACGAACATCGCGATCTTCCAGCCGAAAATCACTCAGCGGTCGAATCATGCTCACACAAAAAGTGCCCGGCCCCAGCAGGACAGTGCCGCCCCCGCTTGAACGCCTCGCCACAGGCACTCCAAGCCGCTCACATTCATTCAGATAAACTTCATCACCAACCTTACCCGATGCGCCCATCACCACCGCCCAGGATCGCTGCCGCCAAAGCCGAAGCACCCGCCCCTCGGCCAATGTGCCCTGCTCGCAAGCCACCAGCAATGCTTCATCCGCCGCAATATTCCAGCCAATATCGGCCGTTTGTGTATCGTTCCAGAAAATCATCTTGGGTAAATATTTAAGCATGAAAACGAGAAGAGAGATGCACTGCCTCGCAACGCACCTCTCACTCGATGATTAATCAGACAATTCGTCGAAAATCAAAAATTTTGGCGACTCACTCATCTTCAACGCGGAAGACTTCGTGGCAGCTTGAGCAGCTCTTCTTGACGGCCTGATGGGCATTCTTCGTGGCGGCATGGTCTTCTTTTTCAGCAGACTTGACCAAATCGTCGGTTGACTTCACGAAGTCGGCGGCCAGCGTTTTCCACTGGGCAGCGGCGTCGCCTTTCACACCCTTAATCTTCTTGGCTTCGTCGGTTGCGTCGGCTGTCTCTTTGGCCAGTTTCGCCAGATCCTTGGCAGCTTCGGTCACAGCCTTGGCGTCTTTTTTGTAGGCAACGGGCGTGCGAACAGCTTTATTGATGGAATTGTTCAGCTTGCCAACTTTTTCCATTGCCTCGTGCAGCTTGCCACCATCGGCCGAGATCAGTGAGCCGGCAGTAACGGCAACAGCGACAAGCGAAGCAGCGAAAACACGAATATTTTTCATGGTCATGGACGGAGAAAACTCCGGGTTATGAGGAAAATCCTGATGGTCATGGCTCATTTCATCAATCCCTGAGAGTAAGGGAATAAGATGAGAGCCGGGCGGGAATACTCTGCCCTTAAACGGACTTGTTTATCCAAAGTAACTGAATTATCGGAGATTTTCAATAACCTCGTGAATGAAAAAAGGGCGATTTTGCTCTCACTGCCATGCAACCCACATCGACTTCAAATTTCCGCAGCCTGCGGGTCTGTGAAGCAGCTCAAGCTTTTGCTACATTATCAACGGATTTGAAACTCTGCGGAGAGTCATCCGCAGTGGGCAAAGGTAAGCGAAAAGGCAGTACTGGAATGGCCGAATCGGTGGATTACAAATCAGCCGGCATTGATCTGGATAAATACGAAGAGACTATCGCCGGGATCGGCCCTCTGCTGAAACGCACTTTCTCACCCCGAGTGCTCGACTGGGCCAATGGTTTTGCCGGGCTTTTTCGGCTTAACGACCGGATTAACCTGCTCTCACGCACTTATCATGACCCTGTGCTGGTCGCTGGCTCTGACGGCGTCGGCACCAAACTCATGCTCGCCTTTGCCACAGGCAGGCATCGTACGGTCGGTATCGATCTGGTCGCAATGTCCGTTAACGACGTCCTTTGCAGCGGCGCAGAGCCTCTTTTTTTCCTTGATTATGTCGCCATGCCTAAGGACGACCCAGGTTTGACCCACGACATCGTCGGCGGAATCAGCGACGGCTGTATCGAAGCGGAATGTGCTCTATTGGGCGGCGAAACAGCCATCCTGCCTGATTTTTACAAGCCTGGCCATTATGACCTCGCCGGTTTCTGCGTGGGCGTGGTTGAGCGAAACGCGATTCTTAAGGGCACCGATATTGCTCCCGGTGACACCATTATCGGTCTGGCCAGTTCGGGCCTTCACTCGAATGGCTACAGCCTCGCCAGAAAGATTGCTTTTGATGTCGCCGGATTAAAGCCGGAAGATCACGTGCCGGAACTCGGCCGATCGATTGCCGATGAGCTGCTTGAACCAACCCGAATTTACACCCGGGCCCTGAAGCTTATTTATCGGCATTATCAGGTCAAGCGAGTAGTGCATGGCATTGCCCATATCACCGGCGGCGGCATGCTTGAAAATCCTCCGAGAATCCTGCCTGAAGGCTGCGGCATGGAGATCCGACGTTCGTGGGAAGTTCCGCCTGTCTTCTCCTGGCTGCAAAAAACCGGCAATGTGAAGCATGAAGAGATGGACAGAGTCTTTAACATGGGTATTGGTATGATACTCGTCGTTTCGCCGTATTATGCAGAATCAATACTGCGAACGATACGTACCGAGGCGAAAATTCCGGCATGGATCATCGGAAATGTTGTCAAAAGTACGGAGCAGACTGTCAGGTA